>NZ_JAHREU010000117.1:0-10820 GCF_020883145.1 Microcoleus sp. CAWBG27 | reverse complement strand
AACAATCGAATTAAGTTGATTAAGCGACAAGCCTATGGCTTTATGAACTTTGATAACTTTCGAGCAAGGCTATTAGCTTGCTTTTCTGATTAGGTTTGCTTATCACCTTGACTCCAGAAGAGCCGGTTTAGCCGTTGTTAAATTGCAGGCATCAAAACAATTGCTTTCATCCTTCATATTCATCTCCATCTTGATATTCTTCTTGAACTGGCGCTTTCCAATTGCAGTTCGGCCTGTCTATCCAGTAGGGGTAAGCGCGAACGGGTTTTCCATTTACCCGATCTACAAAGTTTTTAATTCCTCCTGCGCTGCATTCGGCATAAAATTCATCTTCTTCTGTCAGCGTTGCTGGGAGTAGCAATCTTTGAGGTTTGCCGTTCATTTGATTGCCACCTGCTAACACATTCCCGTCATCAATACAGCAGTCGCCCCGTACATTTGCAGCGGTTCGCAATGCTGCAAAATCGATTTCAACCATTCAATCATTTCTGCCTCCTGGGCGTTGGTAGTTGATTTGTGAGAAAGCAGGAAGATTGCATTAAACAGCAATTTATCTACCTGCTTTCGATTCGATTTTAGTTGTCGCAGTTTGAAGATAAGTTCTCTAAGTCGAGCGATTCGAGCGATGCTGGCAGCATTTTTTTTGGCTCCGTTTCCCTGGTTTCCAATGCCAACCGCCCGTTGTCTATACCTCCAATGAATTCATCCAGAGCGTCAAAGATTTCGTTCCCCAAGTCGCCGAAGTCTCCGTTAGCGATGTCTTCCAAAGCATCGGAAATACCGCCGCCAAAGATGTAATTCTTGGTACTCTGCCGCACTTTTTCGCGGGCATCGTTCAATTTGGCTTGGACGTTGTTCAAACCCTGTTCTGCATTCTCGGTGGAACGGGTTGTGCGTTTCTGCTTCCCTGCGCTACCGTTTTGCGCTGCTTTAGCTTGCTCTACTGCTTTCTTGTCCGCCGCGTTCATGATAAAAATCCTCGACAATTTGTTGAATTGAATTGATAGCTTGAAGCCTGCCGCGTTCCCTGACTAGCTGCCTGAACAACCACATAATCTCGCTATCAAACCTGTCGAATCCCTTGCGCCTGCGTGCTCGCCTGCGTTTGAGGGAAACTTCTGGACTCGAAGGGGTTTGTTCTGGTTCTGAGGCTTCCTGCAATCGAATAAGTTCCAATTCTTTGAGTACGGCAGCATCCCGCCGAAGTTGAGTTAGAGAAATATCCATTGCCCCAGCTAGCATTCCGTTGGTTGTCCAATCAATTTGTTCGGGAATTATTGCTGACAGTGGTCGAAACATGGTCGTTACTTGGTTGATTTTGGGTTGTTAGATGGTTGGGTTATCTTTTGTCAACCACCTAACGACCGCAATAAACTCAAAAAAAATTATTTCCTTTCCGGGATGCTAAACGATTTGGCATCCCAAATCCCCCAAACCTCGCGGGCAGAAGCTACGGCACCTTGAATTGCTTCTGCTGCCGATCGCCCAAACACAGTTATCTGGCGGGGCGGGTTGTGCTTGCGGGTTACAATGACAACCCACTGAAATTGATGGCTTTTTAGCGCTTTCATCTGTCGTCCCTCCCATCACCGATGTTGGGTAGCGTCTCTGAACTTTGGGCTAACAGAGAACCCGAGAGCAAGCGAATCATTCGCAGCGCTTCACTCTCAGACATCCAAACATTTAAATGTTCAGATGTTGGGAACAAATCTAAGAGCTCGCACTCGGACAATGCTTCCAATACCTTGCA
Source organism: Microcoleus sp. CAWBG27 (assembly GCF_020883145.1). Lineage (NCBI taxonomy): Bacteria > Bacillati > Cyanobacteriota > Cyanophyceae > Oscillatoriales > Microcoleaceae > Microcoleus > Microcoleus sp. CAWBG27. The sequence goes on along the minus strand of NZ_JAHREU010000117.1, from coordinate 9,070 downwards.
CGAGTAGTGCTGGGCGTAGGCGATAGCTTCGATGAGCGCCTTCTTCTGGATGTCGGTGCTGGTGGTTAGAAGTTGTTGCCAACTCTTATGCAGTTGGCGGATCGAGAATTGGTCGGCGATCGCTCGCACCAAACTCAAAGCTTCAGCGGATGTTGGTAGGAAGTCGAAAGTCAGGGGCCATTTATCGCCGAATAATTCGATCGTCCCGCATTCTTTGATAGCGCGGGTGAGGGTATCGCTTTGACGGAATGAATAGATGGAGGCTTCCATCAAAGCGCTCAGTTCCAAGTGCGGCATCGCGTTAACGGATGTCAAAAGCTGGCGGTACAAAGTGGCTGTTGTTGTACCCGGTTCTGATGCGGGTGTGGATGCGAGTACGGGTGCGGGTGCGGGTGCGATCGAGAAAGGTGCAGCCGCTTCCACAGGTACCGGCGGTGATTGTGTCATGATGGGAAAATCTCCCGAAAGTGAGTGCCAGACCCCGCCCTTATAGATTGCAAGTCATGGGGGGCGGGGTTTGGTTTTTGGTTTTTTTACCCGCGATCGCTAATTGGTAAAAGCGCTTGCAGGCGTTGGGTTTAAAGTGCTTTTGAGTCAGTGCGCGGGCAACCTCACGGGGATGTACGGATGACCGTTTTATGCTGGGGACTGGCTCTGAGTGCGTCTCTGAGTTTATGATAGCATAAGTTGCTACTTAGTCAATATAATTAAGTAGCAACTAAATCAGCGTCTTATTAAAACTTATGCAAATGGCAGTCAAGCTACTGATAGACCCTTATGAAACAATGGAGTGAAGTTGCTACTTATTTTCACCCCACCATGCCCGCCAAAAAAGAAGACCCAAATTACACAATTCTCAGGGGTCACGTACCGAAAGATTTATATAGGAGGTTTAAGATTCTCTGCCTTGAGCGTGGCGTGGACAATAGTCAGGGATTGGAGGACTTACTAAATGAGTATTTCGAGTTGAAGGGTGATGTTACAGGTCAACTCGCACCAACGACCCCCACCCCCGAAGCCCCCCCCGCAGAAACCAAACCCCATCAGCCCCAAAAGCCAAGCGGGGGAGGGGAAATAAGAAGCTAGCGGATGTCTAGCAGGTGTCTAGCGCTGACAAACTTCGGCACTCCCCTCAAATCCGACAGATAAGCTGAAAGCTTTAACTGACAAAGGTTTTAGGTACGATCCGGCGTTTCAAACTTTTTGGATTCAAAGACCCTCAAACGCTTACTGGGAGAGACTGAAGGCATTTCAAACTTGGATCTGCGAAAACGGTTGGTTTAACAGGTTACACTCTCTTGCTCCCCGTAGGCTATAAGCCTTGCAGCCCGGATGTTTAACAGGTTGCACAAGCATCGGTAAGTAGGGTGGAAGACCAATGAAATAGATAGCTGTCTAACAAGGGAGAAAAAACTCAGTGACCGAATCAATTAAGGCTGTTACCGCCACCATCCAACTCAGCGACGCCCTACCTCTTGACGGATACATGATGCCAGATGGAGAATTTCGGGCCGGTATCGTTGGCACTTCCGTATTGCTTGGTTATCAAAGAGACTGGTTTTTGGTGCTACCCTCTAAGGCTCCCAATAAGCTAAAAGCTTTACAAGAAGCTGGTTTTAGGTACGACCCTCAGTCAGTATCTATACAGAGACAAGGTAGAGGTGGCGCAACAAAAGCACAAACTATTAGCCTGCGAGAACTGACAACTCTAATAGCCCTTGAATCGCTTGCCGGCAACAAACGGGCGATCGCCCTTCAAGCGGCCTTCACCCTAGAAGGGCTGGACTCTCGGTTCAGAGATGCTTTTGGAGTACAGCAGCGGACACCGGATGAAAAGCGGCGGTTCTTTGGTCTGACTTATGAGGAGTTCCTTGAGGCTTTGGCTGAAAATCGAGCTGAGCTAGAAGGGCTGAGGCTACCAGGCGATGACTTGTATTACCCGGAAGAGGCAGAGGAGTAAAATATGACCGAATCAGTCAAAGCCTTTCAGTCAAAGCCGTTCGTGCCCCAGTTCAGATAGGCTAGCTTACAGTCGATGGGTTCATGCTGCCAGATGGTTCGTATCGAATGAGCCAGACACAAGTAGCTGAAGCAGCGGGCTCACTCCTGGCGCAACGTATCCGATTTCTTACGCTCAAACGGCCTAAAAAGCTTCCTGGGCGAAGGCTACACGAGTACGATTTTTGAGCGCGAAGAAATCGAAATCGAGTCGCAGCCCGGTAGTCGGGGGCAAAGTCGGTTTCTGTCCGTCCCTCCAGAAATTGCCAGCGCTTACTGACTGTGGCAAGCTCACCGGGGGCGAATGAGGAGTAAGGCTCACGCAGTTCAAAACCAACAAGTCAGAGGAAACAGCAACATGATCCAAACCCAAGCAATCCCCCAAACCATACCCAAAACAGTCACGTTTGATGAGTTCGCAGCCTGGTACCCAGAGAACTCTATTCGCCGCTACGAACTACACCACGGAGTTATTGTTGAAATGCCTAAAGGCAACCGGCAACCATTCCAACGTTACAGGCTTTATCTGGGGTGAAATGAATTTTGAAATCAGGCGACTGCAATTGCCTTACTTCATCCCCGGTGACTGCCTGCTCAAGCCCATCCGCAACGAAGCTGGCTACCAGCCAGATACCATCGTCTTAAACCAAACTGCATTTGCTTCCGAGCCGCGCTGGGAAAAAGAATCAATCATCACGATGGGGTCTTCGGTACGACTGGCTGTAGAGGTCGTCAGCACGAACTGGCGGGACGATTACCATCTCAAATTTGCCGACTACGAAGAAATGGGCATCCTCGAATACTGGATCGTAGACTACCTCGGTTTGGGAGGTCGCAAGTTCATCGGCAGCCCCAAGCAACCCACTCTCTCAGTTTGCCAACTGGTAGACGGCGAGTATCAGGTCAAACAATTTAGAGGCTCAGACACAGTTGAGTCGCTGGCTTTCCCAGAGTTGAGGTTGACGGCCGAGGTGATTTTCCGGGCAGGCTTGCCCCCAAGCGAGCCGAATTAGAAGAATTGCTTGGGTTGTACGTGCATTGCTAATGGGTTACAAACCGGCACTGGCTTGATTGAGATCGAGGATAAGTCGCCCCCCGACGCTGAAAGCTTTATCGGATAAGGGTTATAGAGGCACGAGTCTGATACCAGTTCAAAGGACTGGCAGGGGCCCAAGCAACAAGGCTCGAACGATTAGTCTCAAAGACCTGGCCGCGCTGATAACTATTGAGACACTTTCTGGCAATAAGCGAGCGATCGCACTCTCTGCGGCCTTCACCATAGAAGGACTGGGCTCTCTGAAACAGCTCCTACCGCGAAAAGAATGCTCAAAAACACCGAAAACCTTACGCCTGAGAAGGTTATACGCCCGCGATTTCTGAAATAGCTTTGTCGAACAAATAAATTGTTCAAAATGTTCAAAGCTGTTTTTGGCTGGAAATTATACGTCTCAGATTTCTGGGTAAATTACCCAATTTACGCCAGAAACTTTTGACCCCCTAGGGAGGTTTATCTTATCTTGGGCACTACTTTTACGCAAAAAACTTTTGAGGTCGATTCGACCGACGGTTTTAGACTCAAAAGCCATCAAAGCTTTGCGCTTGTCTAGGTTATACGCCCGACACTATTGAGACGGCAATGCCCCGCCTCGCAGCTAACAAAATCACGCGACACGAGTGAATTGACATGATCCAAGCCCAAACAATCCCCCAAAACATACCCAAAACGGTCACGTTTGACGAGTTCGCAGCCTGGTATCCAGAGAACTCTGTCCGCCGCTACGAGTTACACCAAGGAGTTATTGTCGAAATGCCTCTAGGAACTGGCCGCCATTCCCGCGTTACAGGTTTCATCCGTTCAAAACTATCGATCGAAATTGACCGCCGCTCCTTACCTTATTCCATCCCCGGCGACTGCCTGCTTAAGCCCGTCCGCAACGAGGCGGGCTATCAACCAGACGTAGTTGTCCTCGATGAAGTGGCTCTCGCCAACGAACCGCGCTGGGATAGGGAATCCATAATCACGATGGGGTCTTCGGTGCGGCTGGCTGTAGAGGTCGTCAGTACCAACTGGCGGGACGATTATTTTTTCAAAGCTTCCGACTACGAAGAAATGGGCATTTCCGAATACTGGATCGCGGACTACCTCGGTTTAGGCGGCCGCAAATTCATCGGCACTCCCAAACAACCCACTCTTTCGGTTTGCCAGTTGGTAGATGGGGAGTACCAGGTAAAACAGTTTAGAGGCGGCGACACGGTTGAGTCGCTGGCTTTCCCGGAATTGAGGTTGACTGCCGAACAGATTTTTCAGGCCGGCTTGCCTTTAAACGAGCCGAGCTAGAAGGACTGGGGACGATGGCTTGTATCATCGAAAGGGATTGGGGAATTGAGTCGCTGTGAAAAGCCTGGCGGTTTTGCCAGCCCGGCCCCCAAAACTTTGTCGAGCAAAAAGTTATACGTCGGCGATTTTGACGCAAGTATGGGTTTTTGTGCTGACAACCTATCGCTCAAAAAACGGACGGCGTTTCAAAACACATCCATTTAAAGGAGTAACAAAAATGATTGGATGGCCGTTTAGCAAAAGCGAAGATAATGGCTCGGATGAGGAAAATAGGCATTGGGCTTCATCCGAAGAAGATTGCAAAGCAATGCAAAAGAAGTATGGATGGGAACTCAAAAGAGTCGAGCATGACGAAGGCGATTCAGATTCTGGAGTCGATTGCGTTTTCAAAGGGAAGCAAACTAGCTTCTGGGATATGTGGGCAGACCACCAAGATTATAAGGAAGAATAGGCTATGACTTCACTCAAGCAGATGGTGCCAACAGAAGAGCTCGAACTTTACGATCCGCTAGCAAGCAAGCCTACCCTTAGCCTCTACCTGGTCAAAGAGCAAGAAAAATGGGTTCCGATCGAGAGCAAAGAATTGGTGATCGGGAAACAGTTGACTCGACTGTTGCAGCTTTCTCACGATTCCCGCCCCCTGCTGAAGCGCCAAGTCAAACTCGGAGAGCGGCTCACTTACCACGTTAAAAAAGAGGGCAGCCCTTGGAAAGCTTACCTGGTTACTCCCTCGGACTGGGTAGTGGTCAGAGTGTTTCGGTACGAAGCTGACCTATCAGAGATTGAAGGAGAGCTGCCAGAGTTTCGGGACGTACAGATTGCTTACTGCGAGCGCCAACCTTTGACACCAGAGCAAGCTGAGGCAATGACTTACGAGATTATTAGCAAGGTTTCTGTGGATTCCTTTGGTGGGGATAAGGAAGCTTATCAGAAATTCCTTGCCAGCGAGCAATCTAAGCCATACGTTCGGGTTTAAAATTGGGTATCTATCAACTGATGGAATTACAGGGCTCTCGGCAACCACCGAACAGCCTCGCAGCTTAAGACCAGACCAAACAAAAAAAAGTCCGCAGTCTTTAGAAGAGACGGAGGACAACCAAAAAAAATAAAACTTTAAATACATCATAGTCCATATCTGCCATTACCGCAAAATTTACACCTTTGTAAATTAACGCAGTTACCGGGCAGGGCCGTCTCTTCTACATATAGCGGGTTTTTGTAAAAAAACCAGTTAGCACCGCTATGAGTAGCGAGAGAGGCATCTATGAACGTTCTGCACCAAATTCAATCTACCGCCTATCTTTCCACCAAACACAAGTCCCACATCGAGAGCCGGGGACTGCTCAACGATTGGAGCTACGCCAACTGTCGCACCGTAACTGCTGATGAGGCATCAGTATATTTGGGTTACGCGGCGAAATCCGGCGGCATCCTATTTATGGGCAAAACCACACAATTCCAACTCAGACCCGACAAACCTTGGAAATCCTCCGGTTGCAAAAAAGCACCCAGATATCGCACGCCCCTTGGTGAATACGACGCATTCTTACCGGAACATCCAACAGATAAGGATTACTGGGACGTAGAAAACCTCAAACTTGTTTGTTACCACATCAACGGCCATCCTTACATCATCATCACCGAGGGAACATTTAAGGCGATCGCCGGATGCAGCCACGATTTACCGACAATTGCCTTGATGGGCATCAGCATGGGGCTGACTGCCAAGAAGAGCGATTTGCAGAACAAGCGCTATCTCGTCGCCACATTAGAACTCTACGCTCGTGCTGGTTTTGGGTTCATCATTGCCTTTGACGCCGATGCAGCAACTAACCCCAACGTTATTTGGGAACAGCGAAAACTCGGCCACCAGTTGCTCAAATTTGGCGTTCCCGTCCGCAGCATTACAGGACAATGGGAACCAGGCACTGAGGGAGAAACCAAAGGTATGGATGATTTCATTCAGAGAAAAGGAATAGAAGAATTTCGGCAAATGCTGGCCCGTTCCGTGCGGTTCGAGGACTGGGAAAACTCTCTCAGCGACGACAACAACCCCCCGAAATCCTCCCTCAAACAACAGCCCCCGCAATCCCTGGGAGCCGAATTCGCCGAGGATTTGCGCGACCGGCTTTGCTACTCCGACGAACACAAATCCTGGATGAAATACGAACTCCGCCACAAGGGAGTTTGGGCGGCGGTGAACGACGACTACGTGCTGAGCGCGATCGACAGTATGTGTCAAACAAGGGGAGTAGAACCCAACAACGCCTACTGCGCCAACGTTCTGGGTTCGCTCAAAAGAAAATTGTTCGAGCTCGACTGGAACGAACGACCCTCAAACGAACTGCTGCCCTTTGAAGACGGGGTGCTTGAAATCGAAAACAACCAGTGGCACGAGCACGCCCCCGGATTCCGGCTAACTTGGTCGCTACCGCGAAGTTACAGGGGAAGCGCCGTTAACACTGGATGGGCAAAAATCAACGACTGGATTAACCAGGCAACCGACGGCAACCAGAACAAAAAAGAAATCCTGCTAGCCTTCATTGCCGCCAGCTTGCGCGGTATGTCTTGCTTGCAAAAGTTCCTCATGCTGACCGGGCTTGGAGGAACCGGAAAAGGGCTTTACACCCGACTAGCCACCATGATTGTCGGCGAACGGAATACGTGGATCGGGAACTTGGAGGACTTAACCAAAGCAGACAAGGTGGCGGAATTGCAAACGAAGCGGCTGGCGGTTTTTGACGACCAAGAGAAATACACCGGCAACCTGTCAAACTTCAGGTCGCTGACGGGTGGGGGACAAATTAGCGGTCGCAAGCTTTACAAAGATCCCGTCAATTTCCGCTTTCCGGGGCTGGCACTAATCACCGCAAACCAGCCGTGTTTCCCCGCCAGCGGTCTGTCTTGGTTGAAGCGCCGGATCGTACAGGAGGAATTTCGGTACACCCCAGTCAAGCGAAATACTAAACTCGAAAAGGAATTGGAGCCGGAGTTGGGCGCGTTCACCCAGTACCTGCTGTCAATCCCGGTTGCCGAAATCGAGCGCATCTTGGGCCAAGAAGGCTGCGGCATCAACGGCACTTTCTGGGCGGACAGAGTGCGAGCCGACCCAATGGCATCGTGGGTCAACGACTGCCTCATACACGACCCAGCAGCCCAAACTGCGATCGGGGGCGACAAAGATGAATGGAAGGACGACGATTACAAGGCAGCCAAGTCCACCCTATTCGGCTCTTACAACCACTACTGCCGCCGCGCCGGATACAGTGCCAAAGGTAAAAACAACTTTTCAGCAGACTTGGCAGAACTTTGCCACTCTGTCCTCGAATGGAAAGATGTGGCGAAATATCGGTCTGCTGCCGGTATGGCGCTCAAAGGGCTGCGACTGCGGACGGATGCCGATACCAGCATTGCCACGTTGGAAGACTTGTTAGCCCAAGGCAAAAATGCAGGTTCCAGCCTGCATGATGCAAACTTGGATGTAGACCTGAAAGCTTTGTCAGATAAGGTTTATGCAGACAGTGCAGACATTAACTCAAAGCTTTTAGAAAAAATAGAACCTGAAATCTTGCCGCCGATATCGGGTTTGAACGATCTGACTTCCGGTTCAAACCGCAGCGAAGTCGATTTGAAAAAGGTTGGCCCCCCTGATGTCTACAGGGTCAGCACAAACCATACAGAGCAAAGCATTGAGCCTCTGGACGGTCTACATTCAAGTCAGCATTCAAGTCTGCATGAAAGCCAGGATTCAATTCAGGATTCAAGCCAGGATTCAAGCCAGGATTCAAGCCAGCATGAAAGTCAGCATTCAAGCCAGGATTCAAGCCAGGATTCAAGCCAGGATTCAAGCCAGGATTCAAGCCAGCATGAAAGTCAGCATGAAAGTCAGCATTCAAGCCAGGATTCAAGCCAGGATTCAAGCCAGCATGAAAGTCAGCATTCAGATAACAGGTCACCTTCTGAAGTTCCAATCCCGTCGCTAGAGCCAGAGGAAGTACCACTAATTGACTCGAACGACGCCGAACAGCAGATGGCAAAGCAAGTATCGATCGAAGCTACGGACAAATTTGAACCCGCTGTTAATCCAGAGTTAGTCGAACAGATAGTCGAGGGGGTGCTCCGAGCGATCGCAGAAAATGACCCCGCAGCGGCTAGGAAAGCTGTTGCACCTATAAAACGTGACTCGACAGGCGACCTCAAGACAGCAGTTAAAAATTCCTTGACTGATGAGGAAAATGCAGCTTTCAAGGTTTTGCTTGCCAAGCCACAAACCTCACCTGAGCCTGGCGCAGAGTCGGAGCCATAAACTCCATTCGATGGTTAGCATTCCGTCGCATGGATCGCTCAATGGCTGACTATGGCCCAATGGCTGACTATGGATCGCCCAATGGCTGACTACCGAGTCAGAGCATCCGGTACGCGATCGCATTTCGGATTTGTTGCGCTGAGTCTCACGCGAGCGACTAAATCCAAATTCTGCCTCTGTTTTTAACTCGCCTTATGCCAAGGGGTTAGTTTTACGTTGCCAATTCAAGAGAGCTGGTTACACTTGGCTTGTTTGGGCAGATTTACCTCGGTTTTCCAGTTCTCGATTTTGGTCGAAAAAACTGGGCTCTTCTGGCTTTTTGGTGAAAAGTGTATAATGAGATACTACTAATTGATTTCTACCGTATGGATCTTCATCTTGACAGACTGCTTAATCTACCCGATGTTACTGTTGAAAGTTGCATCCAA
>NZ_JAHREU010000116.1:0-12346 GCF_020883145.1 Microcoleus sp. CAWBG27 | reverse complement strand
CCCCCCCCTCTCTTCCTCTCCCCCTCTCCCCCTCTCCCCCTCTCCCCCTCCCCTCTCCAACCTAATAAATGAGGGAATGTGCCGAGCATCAGGTAGAATATAAAATCGTTCTAAAAGCTTAAAATCAAAAATCTAAAATACACATATGCCCAGAACACCCAGCGAATATTCCGTGCACCTGCTGCTTGATGGCGGCCACCGCGAAGAAATCCGTTTTGCAACTCTGCCAGATTTTCAACAGTGGTATAAAACCCTGGTTCCCAAACAAGATTCGTCAGAATTTGTCAATGTTCCGATCAAAAATATTCAAGGAGAATACATGGTAGTTCGCCCTTCCAGTATTCTCGCAATTCGCGTAGAACCGCTGTTTAGTTCTAGTATCGAACGATACGATGAATGATCGACTAGGAAAGTTATCAATTGATTAGGGAAATTTAGAAATTGAGCAAGATTTTTCGCTATCAGCTATTGGCGATCGCCTGTTGTGTTTTGGCGATCGCATTTTCTGTTCCGGCGATCGCAATTCCGGCGCTGCAACAAATTAGTGTAAGTCAATTACCAGCGAGTGAATTGGAGTCGATCGCCTTTGACGCTCAAATCTGGGGCGAAAATGGCAAAGCTGGGGATAAACAATTGCTGTTAAAGTCGATCGACTACAGCCTCGGTTATCTTAACTCCCAGGCCGCTGCTAGTGCTTACAGTCGCTATCGGGTTTCAGGTATTACGCGCGATCGAGTTAGGCGATCGCTCGCTCGATTCCGCGAATTAGTTGTCAGTTCTACAACTCCAACACAACTCCAGGAATCAGTCAAGCGGGAGTTTGTGTTTTATAAATCCACGGGCAAAGACAACAAAGGAACAGTAGCATTTACCGGTTATTTCGAGCCGACTTACCAAGCCTCTCGCACGCCTAATTCCGAATACCGTTATCCCCTGTACAAGGCACCACCAAACCTCGGTTCTTGGCGCAAACCTCACCCAACTAGATTGGAATTGGAAGGTGCGGATGCTTTGCAGGGAAGCAAAGGATTGCTGCGGGGATTGGAATTAGTCTGGTTGCGCGATCGCTTCCAAGCATTTCTCGTCCACGTCCAAGGTTCTGCGAAGTTGCAGTTAGCAGACGGTGGCGTGATGACAGTGGGTTTCGCGGGGAAAACCAGTCACAGTTATACAGGTGTCGGGCGAGAATTAGTTAAGGACGGCAAGTTTACTTTAGACCAGCTAACATTGCCGAAACTAAACGAATATTTTACCAATTTTCCGGCAGACATGGACAAGTATTTGCCGAAGAATCAAAGCTTTGTCTTCTTCCAGAATACTAACGGAGCACCTGCTACTGGCAGCATTGGAGTGCCAGTAACTGCCGAAAGGTCGATCGCCACCGACAAAGCTTTAATGCCACCGGGCGCGCTAGCATTAATTAGCACGAAACTGCCCTATCCCAATGCAGCGGGGAAACTCGAACAAAATGCCGTTAATCGGTTTGTTTTGGATCAAGATACGGGCGGTGCAATCAAAGGCGCGGGCAGAGTTGATGTATTTATGGGCACGGGGAACCTGGCGGGCGATCGGGCTGGTTATATCAACGCGACTGGAGAACTGTATTATCCGCTATTAAAGTAGCAACAAACCAGTCTTTCTAGTCAAAGGTATGTTGTTGCGCTTGGGCGCTCTTTCTTATATATGTAAGAGCGCCCAAGCGCAACAACATACCTAAAGATTCATAGGATTTACACAGAATTAAAGTAGCAACGAAGCAGTCTTTCTGATATCAAACTAAAAAAGGTACGTTGTTGCGCTTGGGCGCTCTTTATTATATATATGTAAGAGCGCCCAAGCGCAACAACATACCTAACCCGACAAATGCTAAACAAAATTTGGCAATTCCTCAAACAACTAATCCAGCGCTTATTGGGAAACACACCCCCACCTGCGCCACCGCCACAGCCCCGCCCCACCCTAACTGACGCGGAATACGAGTCGAAATTCATGGAAATCCTGGAAGGGGTGAATGCCGGCTGGAGTCGAGGGGATGTCGCGGGATTCTTAATCGCTAAACGCCTGAAAGATGGTGAATTGGCGGCTTGGTTGCGACGGTTTGGAAGTCGATTGTTTGAGGAGTTTGAGGAGGAGGGCGAGCACGGGGGCATCGCCCCTACGGATGCGGTGGAATCGCTTCAGGAATTGGCGCGCAGGCTGGAATTGTTGGGTAGAATTCGCAGCGGGGAATTGTCGGAGGTGGCGGGGGATATTGGGCGGGAGATTTTGACGCGATTTCCGCTGCCGGTGGTTGAGGATGATGCTGGTGGGTATGGGAATGTGATTGAGGCGGTGTTTGTTGGGGATGGTTTGGGTGTTTCTGGGGATGCGAATCGCGGAGGTGGAGAGGATGAATAGGATTTATATAGCAGGCTAAGAATTTAATAGACTCAGAGCGATCGCCATGATATTCTTAGCAATTAAGCGCCGCATCCGTCGCTAATTTTCACACACTCAAATAAGACGAAAGAGGACTGAAGTCCTCACTACAAACTTAAATCGTAATGGCACAAGTAATCGGCATTGACTTAGGTGGCACCGCAATTAAACTCGGCAGATTCAGCGAAGACGGCATTTGTCACCAATCCTTAACAGTCCCAACGCCTCAACCCGCTACTCCAGAAGCCGTTTTAGCCGCCATCACCGATGCTATTTTACAACTTCAAACTCCCCCCCTTAAGAAGGGGGTTGAACTTCAAACTCCCCCCCTTCTTAAGGGGGGGCTGGGGGGGGATCGAATATGTGCGATCGGCATTGGCACACCAGGCCCAGCAGACGCAGCCGGCAGAATAGCCCGAGTCGCAATCAACCTCAAAAACTGGCAAAACGTCCCCCTAGCTGACTGGTTGGAAGCCAAAACCGGACTGCCGACAATCTTAGCAAATGATGCCGATTGCGCCGGATTAGGAGAATCTTGGTTGGGCGCAGGAAAGCACTTTAAAAACCTAATTTTACTGACATTAGGAACAGGTGTAGGCGGTGCAGTTATCCTAGATGGCAAACTATTTACAGGTCATTTAGGTGCTGCCGCAGAATTAGGATTAATTTCGATAAATCCCGACGGCCCAGAGTGTAATAGTGGAAATCATGGTTCTTTAGAACAGTACATTTCCGTGCTAGCAATTCGCCGCGATACTGGTTTGGAACCCTTAGAATTAGCCAATTTAGCTAAGTCTGGAGATGCTAAAGCTTTAGAATTTTGGAGAAATTATGGTCGCTATCTCGGTATCGGTTTAGCAAGTATTATTTATATTTTAACACCAGAAGCTATTATTATTGGTGGCGGAATTAGTGCAGGTGCCGAGTTTTTCTTGCCAGCAGTTCGAGCTGAAATTGAGCGGCGCGTGCTGCCGAGTTCTCGCGAAGGTTTGCAGTTATTGGTTGCCCAATTGGGCAATCAAGCAGGCATGGTAGGCGCCGCAAAATTAGCTTGGCAAATCAGTTTGTAGTGCGTCCTGGCGTCCGCAGTTTCAGAGCGGACTGAAGTCCGCACTACAAACCATTTTTATTATGGTCATGGATAGCACATGATATCACTAACGACTAATGACTTCTTTATGGCAGAGAGTGCCCAGTTATATTTTTAATATATTCCTGAATTTTTAGATAAGTGTCCGAGTTGCTTTCGCGCATGATAATAATATTAGTACCGCTGTCAGGCAGGCAAAAGCTGATTAACCGACCGTTCTGTTCGCAACCAAAAGAGCTGATTCGACTCAGATCGATCGCAAATTCTTTGCGCTCGTAATTAATTTTAATCCAGGAACCTTTAGAATTGCGATCGATCGTTCTTTTGAGGTAATCGAGAATTTGCTTGTAAGCCTCATAATTCCCTTGGGGATTGAGGATAATCGGCAGACTGCTATTCGGCAGCCAAAAAGTAATACGCTTGTTATCCGGTTCGCTAGAAAAAGCACTAATAGTGTCAAGGTCAATTATGTATGTATTTTTCTCATAAGTAATTTTGCTCCAGTAAGCCACAACACAAAACCTCCTCAAACCTGCGTTTTCTGGTATTTTAGGATAGTTTGACAACTCATACAATTTTAGATTTGAGCTTTTAGACTTCGGCTAGGGCGATCGCCCTTACGATTTTAGACTGAGAATGACAGATGACTGTGATGGTTAGGATATTGCCTACAGTTGTATTGTTTTGTGAGATTGGTATCACCATTGAAATCCCAGCTAAAAAGTTAAGTAAAAAGATCCGCAATTTTTACCTTCTGCCTTCTCCCTTCTGGCTTCGGGTACTACCCCCCAACCCATGTAAGCTAGGGTCGGGAGGTAAGGTTTTTCAGTCGTTGAGAAGGCTCCCCGATATCATGTCTAGTAAGTGCAACCCGAATCAAATCCTATTGTTGGGTTGGGCGGGTTTTCTACAGAGATTGTCTGCCGGATTTGAATATTGTTTGCTCTGGCCCGCCCTACAGACATCCAATATATCAAAACTATCGATCGCACATGAGATGAGATCAGGCTCCTGCAAGTTTCCCTGCTACTAAGTCGCGAGCCTCTGCTTCTAAAACATCCTGCTTTCCCTGAGAGCTCGCTGCTTGGATAAACCCCTGAAACAAAGGGTGTGGGGCGCTAGGCCTAGATTGGAATTCGGGGTGAAATTGACTGGCGATGAAAAAGGGATGGTTGGGCAATTCGATCATTTCTACGAGTCGGCCGTCGGGAGATGTGCCGGATACTACATAGCCTGATTCTAAGAAAAGATTGCGGTAGGCATTGTTGAACTCGTATCGGTGGCGGTGCCGCTCGTAAATCACTTCTTTTTGATACAGTTTGAAAGCGAGGGTGTCCGGGTTTACGCGGCACGGATACAAACCCAGTCGCATCGTACCGCCCAAATCGATTACATCTTGCTGTTCTGGCAATAAATTAATTACTGGATTTGCTGTATCCGGGTTGAATTCAGCGCTGTTGGCATCCTCTAGCTGGGCGGTGTTGCGCGCCCATTCGATGACAGCACACTGCATCCCCAAACACAATCCCAAAAATGGTATTTTATGGTGTTTGGCATATTGAATCGCAGCTATTTTGCCGTCAACTCCCCGAATCCCAAAACCTCCGGGCACAACAATGCCGTTGATATTTTGGAGATAGTTTTCGATGTTTCCCGATTCTAAATCTTCTGAGTTGATCCAGTGCAAATTTAGGTCGCAGCCGATCGAGATTGCCGCGTGCCGCAAAGCTTCCACCACCGAAAGATAAGCATCGTTCAACCGCACGTATTTGCCAACCAAAGCAATCTCAATCTTGTGGCTGGGGCTATACAGCCGTTTGACTAAGGTTTGCCACTGAGTCAAATCGGGTGGCCGCTGTTCGAGTTGCAGCAAATTGATGGTTTGTTCCGCCAAACCTTCCTGTTCCATCATCAGCGGTACTTCGTAGATACTTTTGGCATCTTGAGCTGTGATGACGCATTCTTCGGGTACGTTGCAGAATTCTGACAATTTTTGTTTGAGGCCCAGAGGTAAAGGTCGATCGCACCTACAGACTAAAATATCTGGTTGAATGCCGATCGACCGCAACTCCTTAACCGAGTGCTGAGTCGGTTTAGTCTTCATCTCCCCAGCCGACGGAATCCAAGGTATCAGCGTCACGTGCATATACACAACATTTTGCCGTCCGACAGCCTTGCGAAACTGGCGAATGGCTTCCAAAAACGGCAAAGATTCAATATCTCCCACGGTGCCGCCAATTTCCGTAATCACCACATCAGGATTAGTATTTTTTGCTACCCGAAAAATGCGCTCTTTAATCTCATTAGTGATGTGGGGAATCACCTGCACCGTGCTCCCTTGATACTCGCCGCGGCGTTCCTTATTAATCACGGCTTGATAAATGGAACCCGTGGTGACGCTGTTGAGGCGAGACATGGAAGTATCGGTAAAACGCTCGTAGTGCCCCAAATCCAGGTCAGTTTCCGCACCGTCTTCGGTGACGAATACTTCTCCGTGTTGAAACGGGCTGAGAGTACCGGGGTCAACGTTAATATAGGGGTCTAGCTTCAAAATCGAGACAGAGTAGTCCCGGGATTTCAATAAGCGACCTAGAGAAGAAGCGACAATTCCCTTGCCGATACTGGAAACCACGCCGCCGGTCACAAACACAAATTTGGTCATAAATTTTTGACTTTAGATCTTTCTAGTTAAGAAGGTAACACTCAAATCTAAGAGCTAAAATCCAAAATTGTCCAGCAGGGTTTGAGCATTTCCCAAATACGGGTGCGGATACGATGAGTCACACATTAGCTGAATCGGCTGGTTGGCATGGGTTTGAAGTGCGATCGCCAATTCACGGACTTTTAAATATTCCTCAGCTCGCTTTTAGAGGAGACAAAGGGCGAACCAGAAACCAACGCTTCTTTGGGAGCATCTGAGTTTTGTAAAAAGCATTTTTTTGTAGTGCGAGCTTAAGAGCTCGCGTATTGTAAAACACAGATGCTCCCGCTTCTTTTACCTCGATCGAGAATATGCCTGCAAGCGATCGGTCAAATCTGGCACACTAGCCAACTCAAAAATGGATTTCCCTAAATTTTCTAATTGCTCAGCGGATAACTGATTGATGCGAGTTTGGATCTCCGGCGACAGCGGGCCGACACGGGACTCCAAAAGCGACAAAATTAATTGTACTTGTCCTTGTTTGATACCTTGTTCGATACCTTGTTCGATACCTTGTTCGATACCTTGTTTGATACCTTGTTCAATCCCGATTCTGGTAGCTTTTGTCATGGCGCCGCGCTGGTCTTGAATGAAAATTTCTCGCCTTTCCAAATCTTCCAATTCATCGGGATCTAGATTTGCTTCATTGGCAATTTCAAAAGCTTTACGGAGTTCCGGCACATTCCCCAACTCTTCTGGTACCGACCTTAACGTCCGAGCGGTTTTCATGAAATATATCCACTTGTCAGTCAAAGTCTCTAATTCTTCTAAAGTTTTGTCAAATTTGGGCAATTCAACAAAAACAAATTCTAATTGATCCGCCAAGTAATCCATTTTATTGTTTTTCTCTTTGATGCAAAACCGGGAAATTACCGTTTCCAGATGTTCAAACATTTCAAAATCGGTAATCGTCAAGGCAATTACGGGATTTAAAAGATCGTAATTTTCTCCGCTTTTTAGTTGTACTGAGTAAGCTTTGGTGGCATTATATAAAACCCGCTTGTCAAAGGATTCTACATTCAATACCTGCATTTCGATAATTACTGTCTTTGTACCACCAATTTTAGCTTTAACATCCAAGTAAGTATTTTTAACTCCTTTGATTTTGGGAGCTAAATAAGGGTCAAGAATTTCTAAGTCTTCGATAACAGGATTTGCTTCGTAGATAATCGCATTCAAGAAGCTAATCAAAATATCCTTGCTATTGGCAGAGCCGAAGATTTTTTTAAAGGCAAAGTCGGTTTTGGGATTAATGAAACTCATGGTGATTTAAATTTATTAGAGGCTGAACAGTTGAGTTGAAAATTATTTAAGCCATCTAACTATTATACAATATTTAGCATTTGGGTGGGTTAGCAGTCGATCGCCCGAACCGACCTCAATACCGATGCCAGTCCCAGTCTGCGCCTGTGGAGTTGTAAAATCTTTAATCTAAAATCTCAAATTCCGTTCAGTCATGTTTCTCAAACAGCTAACCCAGGAACGTTTCGCCAATGGTAAAGTCATGATAGATAGAGCACCTCAAGTCTGATAAAAAAATTGCTATGAAGTTTGTCTGCGTTCTATCCCGTCAACGGTTGCTTTCTGGTGGTATCGCATTGATCGCAGCGATCCTCTTCGAGGGCTTCGCTAACGAGTGCGGAGCTATTCTCGCTCCCCATGGGGCGCGGGCAAACACTCGTGGGCAAAATCATTCGTCTCTGTCGCCGAAAATCCTCGCTAGTAACGATGTTAGTTGTAAGGGCGCGCGATCGCCCGAAACTCGCTGTCGAGTCGGCGGTTTGTTCGTCAAAACTCAAAATACGTCTACAGAACAAGTCTTTACTCTCAAGCACACTGAAGTTAAAGCTAAAATTGCCGGCAATATCTCCCGCGTCGAAGTTGTTCAAAAATTTGAAAATCCTTTTCCCGAATCTTTAGAAGCTGTTTATGTATTTCCCCTCCCGGATGAAGCGGCGGTGGACGATATGGAAATTAAAATCGGCGATCGCATTATTAAAGCTAATATCAAACGCCGCGATGAAGCTTTGGAAATTTACCAAAAAGCTAGAGAGCAAGGTAGGACTGCGGGTTTGTTAGAACAAGAACGCGATAATATTTTTACTCAGTCTCTCGCTAATATCAAACCGGGAGAAAAGATTGAAGTTACGATTCGCTACACCGAGAGTCTCAAATTTGCCGGTGGCGATTACGAATTTGTGTTTCCCACAGTGGTAGGCCCGCGCTATATTTCGCAAAATACGACCCCCCCCAACCCCCCCTTACCAAGGGGGGGCGATAGTTCTGAGTCTCCAGGGGCCAGAGATGGCAACAACACTCTATCCCCCCCCTTAGCAAGGGGGGGGCAGGGGGGGGTTAATACCGACGCTACTCGCATAAACCCGCCTCTCTTGCCTCCGGGTACGCGATCTGGTCGCGATATCGCTGTTTCGGTAGAAATCGATGCCGGAGTTGCGATCGGCGATGTCCGCTCTACTTCCCATCAAATTACAACAGAACGCAGCGGCAATCTTGTGCGCGTCCAACTAGCGAATTATGACACAATTCCCAATAAAGATTTAATTCTCCGCTATCGAGTATCAGGCGAAAATACTCGCGCCACAGTCCTGAGCCAAGCCGACGAACGGGGCGGTCATTTTGCCACTTATTTGATTCCG
Source organism: Microcoleus sp. CAWBG27 (assembly GCF_020883145.1). Taxonomy (NCBI): domain Bacteria; kingdom Bacillati; phylum Cyanobacteriota; class Cyanophyceae; order Oscillatoriales; family Microcoleaceae; genus Microcoleus; species Microcoleus sp. CAWBG27. Next base: position 3,480 of record NZ_JAHREU010000116.1, on the reverse strand, counting down.
GCATTAAACTACAAAACTAATGAAATTGTACCGAAAGATGTCGTGTTTCTGATGGATACTTCCGGTTCTCAACAGGGCGAACCGCTAGCAAAATCTAAGGAGTTGATGCGCCGCTTCATTCAAGGGCTGAATCCCAAGGATACTTTTACGATTATTGATTTTGCCAACACGGCGCAAGCGCTGTCCGCTACTCCTTTAGCGAATACTGCCCAAAATCGACAAAGCGCAATTAATTATATCGATCGGTTGCAAGCTAACGGCGGCACAGAACTGCTGAACGGCATTCAAGCTGTGATGAAGTTTCCGGCTGCACCAACGGAAAGGCTGCGGAGTATTGTACTAATTACTGACGGTTATATTGGCAATGAAAAAGAAGTTTTGGCTCTTGTGCAGCGGAGTATAAAGCCTGGGAATCGACTTTACAGTTTTGGTGTTGGTAGTTCGGTGAATCGGTTTTTGCTCAACCGTTTGGCTCAAGTTGGTAGAGGCACGTCTCAAGTAATTCGTCAAGATGAACCTTCAGCCGAAGCTGCTGAAACTTTTTTCCGTCAAATTAACAGTCCGGTATTGACTAATATTGAAATTAGTTGGGAAGGAATGGGCGAAAAACCGGAGATTTATCCGATCGCACCCCCAGACTTATTTACCAGTCAGCCGCTGGTGTTGTTTGGCAAAAAGAGCGATCGAACTAACGGCCAACTTCGCATCCGCGGCACTCAAGCGGGCGGCAAAGCTTACGAGCAAATTTTACCTGTTAATTTTGCTCAATCCGGAGCGAGACAACGGGAGTCAACTTCAGGCGCAGCAATTGTTACAGATTTTGGCAATCCGGCGGTAGCTCAGCTTTGGGGGCGATCGCGCATTAAAGATTTAATGAATCAAATGTTTGGCGGCGAGACTCCTTCTTTGGTGGAAGCTGTGACTAATACAGCTTTGGCTTATCGCTTGCTGTCGGAATACACGGCTTTTGTGGCTGTGAGCGAAGAAGTGCGAGTCGAACCTGATGGTGCTCGGCGCCGCGTGCAAGTGCCCGTGGAATTGCCGCAGGGTGTCAGCTATCAAGGTATTGTCCCAGCCCAGGAGCGGGAGCAAACCAGAGGTGGTGCTCGCAACTTTGGCGGGATTAACAGCCCGCTACCAATGAGTCCAGCTCCTGCGAGAATGGTGCCACCGCCACCACCACCACCGCCACCACCGCGCCAGCAGCAGATTGCTGCTCGCTTGCAAGTAGTCAGCGCTCCCGGATTGGATGCTGGGGCGATCGCATCTCTGAATAAATACCTGCGATCTGTTAATCTCCCAGCGGCGGTTAGCGGCGAGACGGTGTGGGATTTATCCATACAAGACGGCCGTGTTGCGAAAGTGGCTATCGACAGTAAAACCTCGACGCTGCAAGGAACAGACGCCCTTGAGAGTCTCAAAGCAGCCTTGAACTCCTGGCAACCTCCCGCAGGATTCAAGGGTACGCTGAGGCTGAAATTGCGGATTAATGCCGATCGTTAAGGAATGACTATCTATGTCACGAAACATTAACTTTTAATTCAAAAGTACCGAAATGGCGATCGCCACCGAGAGAACAATATAAAATCTTTATTAAGAGATCGCGTTTGAACAGAAAGTGATGCTAACAGAAGTTATACAGTTTGATGCCAACGCTAAAACAGTCTAATTTTTGTAACAGTATAATTTCTGAAACAACCCTAAGAGTAAAGATTTCTCGATCGAACTCCCCAATCAGAGAAGGTATCACGCCCTATGGAAGTTAGCGAACTGCTCAACAATTACGAAAAAGGACAAAGAGACTTTGCTGGAGCCGATCTGAGCGGGGCAAACCTCAGCGGAGCAATCTTAATCGGAGTCAACCTTTCGCGCGCTAATCTTTCAGGGGCGAACCTCAGCAGAGCGTTTCTCACCAAAGCAAGCCTCAAAGGCGCACAGATGCAAAGAACAAATCTCAGTTTTGCCAAAATGGGCGAAACCAAACTCTCAGGCGCAGATTTGACAAAAGCCAATCTGAGCGGAGCTTTTTTAGTCAAAGCAAAAATGCCCAGGGTAAAGTTAAGCGGCGCCACTTTAACCAGCGCCAACCTACGGAGTGCTGTGTTGTGGAATGCCAATTTGTGCAGCGCCGACTTGCAATTAGTTAACTTGCTGGGCGCGAACCTCACGGGAGCTAATTTTAAATGGGCAAACCTTTACGGTGCCAAGCTCAACAGTGCAAAACTTTTTGGTGCTCAATTAACTGGAGTCAGCCTGCGGCGAGCGCAGTTGACAGGGGTGAATCTCTGCGGTGCAGATTTGAGCGGAGTCAACGTCAGCGAAGCTAAATTGATGGGAGCTAATTTGGAAGGCTCGAATTTGGCGGGAGCGAATTTCAGCGCGTCTCAGTTGCGGGGAGTGAAGTTGGCGGGAGCAAACTTAACCGGCGCTAAGTTTAGGGGAAGTTGTTTGAAAGGGGCAAATCTGAATTGGGCAAAATTGTGTCAAGCAGATTTGATGGCGGCCGATTTGAGCGAGGCGACTTTAATAGGAGCTAATTTAGATAATGCTTTGTTGGCGGGAGCTATTTTGCCGGAATCTACTAGGCGCTACTTTTCTTTAGCTGGGGCGTGCAAAGTCAATTCTTGGGAAGTTACGGAAGTTAATTGTTGATTGTTGACTGTTGACTGTTGACTGTTGACTGTTGATTGTTGACTGTTGATTGTTGACTGTTGACTGTTGACTGTTGACTGTTGACTGTTGACTGTTGACTGAATAAGTAATAACTATGACTGTTAATTTTGGGGTAGTGCTGGTAACTGCTGCATCGGAGGTGGAGGCGGAAAATATCGCTAAATATCTAGTTGAACACAAGCTGGCTGCTTGTGTGAGTTTGTCGCCGATTCGCTCTATTTATACTTGGCAAGGCGAGATTCATTCGGAATCGGAGTGGCAGTTGGTGATCAAACCAGATTTGGCTAAATTTGAGGCTTTAAAAACAAAAGTTCAGGAACTCCATTCCTACGAAGTTCCCGAAATTATTGCGATTCCCATTATCGCTGGCAGTGAGGATTATCTGAATTGGATCGGACAATCTTTAGGTTCGTAGTGAGGACTTTAGTCCTTCATTCTCCACGATCAAGACGGACTGAAGTCCTTACTACAAACGAAAAAACAAAGGTTCGTAGTGAGGACTTTAGTCCTTCATTATCCACCCATCAAGAAGGACTGAAGTCCTTACTACAAACGAAAAAACAAAGGTTCGTAGTGAGGACTTTAGTCCTTCATTCTCCACGATCAAGACGAACTGAAGTCCTTACTACAAACGAAAAAACAAAGGTTCGTAGTGAGGACTTTAGTCCTGCATTCTCCACCCATCAAGACGAACTGAAGTCCTTACTACAAACGAAAAAACAAAGGTTCGTAGTGAGGACTTTAGTCCTTCATTCTCCACGATCAAGACGGACTGAAGTCCTTACTACAAACGAAAAAACAAAGGTT
>NZ_JAHREU010000115.1:0-12468 GCF_020883145.1 Microcoleus sp. CAWBG27 | reverse complement strand
GTTAATTTAACTGGCTCACTCAAGATCATTTTTAGCATCCCAATTACAGAAGTCACAACCGCTCATGTCAAATTTTTTGTTTCCTACTCTTCGAGGATAACTGGGATTATATTTAATTGCAAGCCCCCAACCTCGCCAGAGTCTGAACCCTAGCGTGTCAACACGGCCGCCAAAACTGAGGAGACAAATGTTGAGAGATTCAGACAACCCTGAGAAATCTTGGGAAGATTTAGAAGCCGAACTGCTTCCTCACCGTCCTTTTTATGCCCCGGGCGAGACTGAAATTGAAAAAGACCTTTACGCTAAGCGACGATGTGCTCAGCAACAAATGAAGGCTGAAAAACGGCCAGATATTGCAGGCCGCTCTTATTACTACTGCACGGAGACAAATAATGATGACTAACTTGAATTACCGACTGCTACCTCCGAAAGATGAGTACGTTCAGGTGTCTATCTATCTGAATCGGGTGCACTTGGATGGATATACGCCCGATCGCGCGATCGCACAATTAATCGAAATGGGTTACGATCCTAGTTTGCAATACCAGTGGAATCCAAAACGCAACGAGTTTGATTTGTTTGCTGTGATTCACGATCGCCCGATCGCAGATTCACTGATGGATAAACAGGCTTGCGATGCTCTCTGGGCTGCATTTAACGAATCTTCGCTTTACGTCATTGGTTGCGAGGCTGCCCAAAATCCTAATTGGCTGGCTGCGGGCAGTTTTAATGACTCGCGCCGTCACGCTGCGCCGGAGGAAATTGAGCCTCTGCAAGCAAATGCTACGGCTGCTGCTTGATATTCGTGCTCTTGGTACGTTGTTGCGCTTCAGCGCTCTTTCCTAAAATCTGGAAAGAGCGCTGAAGCGCAACTACATACGTTTCTTGGTACGTTGTTGCGCTTTAGCGCTCTTTGCTAAAATCTGTAAAGAACGCAAAGAGCGCAACTATATATTTTTCTTGGTACGTTGTTGCGCTTTAGCGCTCTTGGCGAATATCTGGAAAGAGCGCTGAAGCGCAACTACATACCTTGTACGATCGCACAATTGAGCTAATCTCTGATTGGGCGAATGACCATTTTATGCGATTTTTTACTCCACGAGCTCATAACCAAGCTCTATCGCCAAAGGATTGACCACACTATTTAATAATCTTAATTCTTCTGGCAGTGCCTGACGCTTTGTACTGTATATGACTTTTTCGATAGTAGTTTTATTTAGCTTGAGTTCTAAATAATTTTCTAACTCAGTAAAATCAAAGTTTTCATTGCATAAATCTTCATATTTTATTAGCATTCCATTTACTTTATGACTATCTGCAATGTATCCTTGAAGTAAATTTTTCCAGTGCAATCCAAACTGCTCTGGTGTGTATACAGGCTCATTTGGCCATTTTTTGTACCAGTAAAAACCCTGAAAAGAAGCATAGGCATTGTAAGGATTTCTATACAAAAATAGGAATTTGGCATTGGGAAACAGCCATTTTAAGTAAATAGCGTGATCGATAGTCAACCTCACTTCTTTTAGCCCCCATCGCACAATTCCCCTTGCTTTGGCGGGTTTTTCAAAATGATTTACCAAGAAGGCAATATGAGATTCAAGTAAGTAATTTATGTCGGGATAAAGGTTGGCAATCCATTCGCCAGCTAAGTTAGACAGTGGAGCACTATCGCTTAAAACTTCATCAATAAACCATTCCGCAGCAGGATAGGTATCAGTAATTGATTTGAGCGGGCTAGATAAATGGTCGATTAATCCTGCACGACCGTAGGGTTCACCCCATACGATGATAGAACCCGATGACATCACTAACCTTTGCAAAAGAGTTGACCCTGACCTCCAACCAGCAGAAAATATAAATACAGGACTGGAATCGCAATTACTTTTAATGTTCGGCCACCTGACCGAAAATGTTTTAAGGGCTTCTTCGATTGTTGGAACTTTTTTCAAGTCCTCTTCATGTTTGATTTTAAAGTCCATATTGAAAATTAGTTGTTGTTATAATTGATGTGGGTTTTTCGTTATTCAATTTTAGTGGCAATCTGCGAAAACTTCAACTCTAGTTTAAGCTGATATTAAAGTGGTATAACTCCAAATACCGAATCCTACCTCCCTTTGATGGGTACGATCGCCCTTTGATAACTGTTGGCGGGCGATTGCTGTTCGCGATCGCCTTGCCGCGCGTACTTTTGGACTTCGCGGACATTCGATCGCGCCCTGGGGTAGGAGGACACGGGGCGGTACCTGCGGGCGATCGCACATTTATGTACTGTACAGCGTTAGTGCGATCGCGCCCGATGGGGTTAGAGGAAGAAACGGGACTGCCGTTTCCCTACGGGTGACGATCGCACAACAAGCAAAATTCGATCGCACTTTTATAGCCGTTCTGGGTACGGAAGGGGCATTACCCATTAGTGTCAACTTAAGGTCAAGCCCAGTCAGAGACTGTTGTTTGACTATTAAGTCTAGATCCCCCCTAGCCCCCCTTAAGAAGGGGGGAACAGGAGTCTTTTCAAAGTCCCCCTTCTTAAGGGGGATTTAGGGGGATCTAGACTTAGCTAAAAGCAAGAGATACCCAGGCTTTCAGGCTTAAGTTGACACCTATGGGCACGGTGCGGTGTCCTGTATTTGCTGTCTCCTCTATCTGACCAGGCCGCTGGGCACTGACATCTCGATCGAACTAGACTAGAGTGGAGTTCCCGAACCCAAATCCTTGCGGGGCAAATCTTTCGGGGAAAATATATCGGCAGCAAACCTCATTGCAGGTTTGTCGATTTTATTTTTCAGTGAAATTACACATTTTGTGAATTTTTGCAAGGGCTGATATGGATGTTGTGGAAATTGGGAACTATAAAAATGGGATCGTACTGTCCAGCAGTAACTACCTGCAATACCATCTCTGAAATTATTCAGGAAGGCGTCAATGTTTAAGAGCAAATTATCCAAAGTTATCGTATCTCTGCTGCGGCGGATTGCTGGTGTTACCAGATCCGGGGCGAAGCGGCTGATGAGAGCAATGCTGCAAGCCCTTATGGCTATGGGCCGCAGGGCAAAGTTGCCGGTGGCGGGGTTTGTGCTGCCGACGGTGACGATGGTGTTGCTGGTAGTGATTTTGTTGACTGTGGCGATCGTCCTGCGATCGTTCGATCGGGCTAATTTGGCTCGCAACGTGCGGGTGAACCAGCAGGTGCTGGCGGCCGCTACTCCGGCGCTCGATCGGGCGAAAGCAAAAATTCAATTTTTGCTGTACGAAGATCCGCAAAGGCCGACATCAACTCCCTCCGATGCAGAATTGTACCGGATTATGTCAGCAAACACTACAACACCAGTGGTTAGCGATTTGTATAAGTTTGCTGATGAGGAGCGTTTGATACTTAAGTATCCCGTCGTCAACGGTACTACCCTGACTGCTGCTGCTAACGATCCTAAAAAACCGCCGCTTGAAAGAACCGGACCAGGAACTCAACAAGAAAGTGAAGCCATAAATACAGCTTGGAGATATCCCGTCGATACAAATAACGATGGCAAATTTGATACTTTTACCCTCTACGGAATATTTTTTCGCAATCCTCCCCTTCGGGTAGAACCAAACGGCGAGGCAGTAGTAGTTGCCAGGTCAAGGAAGCCGCTGGATGCCAGAACGCCACCGATGGCTTTGGGAGCATTAGACCCGGCTTGTGCGTCTGCGGGTGCAGGCGATAACGTCGCTACCTTGGTGGGAGACTCGGGCTGGTACAAGCTAGACGGTAAACTAAGAAAAAGTTTCTTTGTTTATACCGTTAATGTACCAATTAAAGATACAGAAGCTGCTGCTTTAGGTGCCAATTATCAAGCCTTCACGGGAACTTCTAGCATATCGGCACTGGAATATCAGCAAGACCAAAGCCGTATTCCCCTCAGCAACAACGCGGTAGTTTATGAAGATGACTTAGAGATATCCCCGGGTGCTAACCTGAATTTAAACGGGCGGATTTTGACAAATAGCAATTTATTAGTAACGCGTACTGGTACTGATGATATAAATTTCAATTTATTTCAAGTTAGCAGCAGAGGCTCTTGTTTTTACGACCAAGAAAATAGCAGAATTCAGGTTGCAGGTAACGTAGTCAATGGTTGGTCAGGTAATCTGAACAGTAGACCCGTAACAGTACATCTTTTTAAGGAAAAAACAGGCACCGTCGAACCAAATGCAGCACCCATAATAACTATTGATCCCACAAATCAATCTGCTCCTACCAACAACAGCCTTCAGGTAATTTACAACGGCAACGCTTACTCTAGGCGGTTAAATGCGCTAGTAGAAGGTCAAATCCTAGCACACCCAGATACTCCCGATCTAGAAAATGATCCACTCTCAGTTCGGCGATTGGTCAAGCCTCCAGCAGGTAGCACCCAACAGCCCATGAGTCGTCGCAATGCACTGGAATCTTATTTCAGAGACACGTTACGGAAAGTGCCTTTTAGTGAAGCACCACTCGGAAGTAACGGAGGAGTAGTTCCTGGGGTAGCATTTAATACTTACATTCAAGGAAGTGGGGAAAGCCTCAGACCCATAGATGCTTGGGTTTTTCCTACAACTGAGAGTGCGCCGAATGTAGGAACTGCCAGCGGGGCCGGGCGGACGGAACTCACCCTCGATCTGACTCAACTGGCGTCAAGAAACCCAGAAAAAATAAAATCTACTGAAAGCGAACTAAATTTGGGTGAAAGGGTAGCCGTAGGCAACAATTTACCAGCCCTGCGGTGGGACGGCGCCTCCAAATTCCTTGGCGCTTCAGTGCCACAAAAGGTTGGTGCACCCTGGACAGGTGGAGAACCCGATCGCACCCGCAAGTCGCAGGTCACGAAGCTCGCTGACGTTGGAGGAACAGACCGGGGCAATGGTTTCGGAGAACTGCCCGGTACTGGAACTCCTCCCTTTAGAGACGGTTTCTGGGAAGCAGTTGCAGCTCAAACGCCGAGAAATCCCCTTGATGGGACTGGCGGTTTGCGAGTAATTACAAGTGGTGGAGTGTACGATCGCACAAACTCCTTCCTTCCCCCACCCCGATGGAACGATGGGGCTACTGACGGGACAGCAACCAGCGAAACAGGACCCCCATCTGTAGGTGTCGCTCTCACGGCCGCCAATACTTACGACGACCCGGCAACTACTACTGTTGAACAGTACCCCGTAGTTTGGCCCGATACTATGCCAATGTCGCCACTCGGAGCAGGTTCTCAGGTATACAACAATGTAACAGGTCCTCCTTGGGTAGATTGGACGGCAGGAGTAACAGCCCAAACTACCCCAGCAATTGCCTCTACCACTCTACTTCCAGGTATTGTCGAAGAAACCGCCAGCGCTCGCCAGTATGCCAAAGGCGACTTGCGGATGCGAGCAACGGCTGTTTATCATTACGAATTCAACGGCTACAACCCAGACGCCATTAGTGGTACGGCTCAACCAAATCAAACACTTTATGCCTGTGTTAGCAGTTACTATGACCCCAGTAATGCTTCGACAGCCAGAAATATTACCAGTGGCCGTATAGGCACTGATGTCAGCACTGATGTCAGCGGGCAGGGTGTCAGAGCACCTAGCGGCCTACCAGAACTTGGATCTCCTCGGCAGCAATTCATCGGCTCCAATAACGGCATTACATACACCCCCGACAGAGGAAGAACCCCACCCGGCCTTTCTCGTGTGGGCTCTGATGGTGTGCTGACAGGCGGTACCGACAGAGCTTTGGAAATACAAGCTAGCTTAGTCTTTCCCGACGGTCGGTTTGCCAACGGGCCATTGAGAACAGCCCTGCTAGTAGATTCAAACGCTCGCACATTAGCACAAAAAGCTGCAATCGACTCAACATATTGTGCGCTAGACATTCTCGCCGGGACGCTCGCTCCCGATCCCACACTGATTCCGCACGGAGGAATTCAAGAAGTAGCATTTTTGAATGGCAGAGAAATTAAGGCGATCGAGCGTGACAACCCTGCTACTCCGAACAACGAAGCCTTTACGCTCAGCAGTCCTCTTACAAATCCTCCATTAAGAGTCAATTACAACCAGCCGCTAGAAGAACGGGAACCCTTAGAAATTCGTGCAACTCAGCTAAATATCAGAACCCTTCGCCAAAACAGACGCCAAGGTAGTACGACGGAGTGGTTGCTGCCCAACAGTGGGATTATCTACGCAAGTCGAGACGACGCACTGCCCGATCGCAGCGATCGATCGTCGGGTACTCCAGCTACTGGGGTGGACGAAGCCACAAGCAAAAGAGTTAGTCCCTCAGACTCCACCCTCGACCCCAGTCGCAAGCCAAACGGCATTCTCTTGATTAACGGTAACTACCTGTTTCGCGGTGGTACTACTCCCGATGACCCTCCGGCAAGGGTAACTAGCGTAACAGATGTAGTGAAGGAAAAAGGTCTGACCTTAGTATCGAACTTGCCCGTCTACATCCAAGGCGAATTTAACACCCACGGTCGCAGAAACACCACACCTGTTGGTACTCCACCAGCACCTTTTGAGGAGGTTGAAGAATTTAGGACTATTGTCAATCCAACGGACTGGAGCAACTTTTACCAACGCGCTAGTAATGACTTGAATCCCAACTTTGCTTGTCGTGCTGGCGACCCCAGACTCCCAACTTGTCAAGGCGACTTCTGGAGACCGGCAAATGTTCTGGCTGATTCGGTCACCCTCATATCAGCAAGATATCGTTTTGGCTTCCGGAACGAAGGAGATTTTGACCTGCGAAATAATGCGGGGGCTGAGGCGGTACTGCGTCGCAGACAAAGAGGCTTTTTCAACAACAACTTTGTCACTAACGGACTTTCCAGCGGAGCGTTTTTAACTAATGGCAATTTAAAACCCCCAGCAACCCCGGTAACAGATTCGACAGTGCTCAAAGACTCTACCTATGTCAATGCCCCTACCAATAACCTCTTTAGAAGTTCTTACTTCAACAACTTTGTGACTCCCGTTCAACGGCGAGGAGCATTCCCAGAGTATGTGATGGAAGTTTGTAGAAAACTGCCCGTTTCTGAGTGTGGCGATAATGACTGGTTTGTCGATCCAACAGGAGCTGGACGGACGGCATTAGATGCTGCTCCTAATGGGATTGGGACTTATGTCCCACCTACTGTTCCTGGGAGTCCTTTTCAAGCTGGTTCAACATTCGATCCCCCGCTTCCGGCATTACAAAGGTTTCCCCGTCGCGTCGCTTTTGCAAAAGATCCCCGTAATCCCACCCAGTTGTTAACCCCGGCAAATCCACAGCCTTTAGCGATCGCTAACGGTACAAATATTGCGCCTGTTGCTCCGGGAACTAATGCTCCCGCTCCTATTGCAGGCAGAGATAATTCTCTGTGGTTTGCCGGGATATCTGGGACAGATCCAGTTTTCAACAACACTACCGCTCTCTATTTAGTAAATGCCCCCGCTGTTGGTGGCGTTAGTAGCGCCCTAGATGGAAGCAATACACCGTTACCAGTCTTACCTTTACTAGCAGGAGCAACACCAGAACCCCCAGTCTTACCTTTACTACAGGGAACGCAGCCCCTATTAATGCCGTTCTTACAGATCCGAAATGTGTCAGCTACAGCAACCAATCCTGCCGGTGGACTAACTTCGAGAGTCACAGGATGGATATCACAAGCTGAAAATACAACTTTCAATCTGCTCATGGCAACTGGTGATACTCCCTCTGTAAACATCAATGGCGCAGTCGGCGACCAAAACGGCGGCTTACAAAACTTGCCCAGATTCTTGGAAAACTGGAATGGTGGTTCATTTACTACTAATATCAAGGGTTCTTTTATTCAGCTAAACCGCAGTGCGTTTAGCACAGCACCCTATCAGTCGATCCTCGCAGCAACTCCACCAGGTTCAGTCGCAGCCGATAACATAAAAAGCGTGTTCGGTCTGTCCACTGCTCCTTCCCTACTCCCACCAGGAAGTTTCGCGAACTATAACACTCCGGGTGCAGGACTTTTTCCTTACTTCACCCCGCCAAATCGGAACTGGGGTTATGACGTGGGCTTGTTACCTCAGCCACCGGATTTATTCACTCAAAAGTTCACTACTCCTCCCTCAAGAAGTCAACCGGCCGAGTTTTTCCGGGAAGTGCCTCGAAACGACGAGTGGGTGAAAACTTTGATGTGCGGGATTCGCGACGATGGCACTGTTAGTGGTGGTACGACACCCGCTACTTCCAGTCGCCCAACTGACTGCCCAGCATAGCTCTAAATCCCCTAACTTTCTGTCGCGCAACTACTGGAGTCCTAATTATGAAACGACAACTACAGCAAAATTTATCCCAGTCACGAGATTGTGGCTACACGATTATCGAGTCATTGGTAGCGATGATTGTCGTTTCGGTGCTTATGATTGCGATCGCCCCGGTGATGGCTTTCTCAGTAGCGACTCGCGTACAAGCGCGGCGGATGGAACTGGCCACGCAGGCGGCGAGAGCTTACATTGACGCTCTTAGAACAGGTGCGATTAAACCCTCAGATGTGAACTTTTTTCCCGATACCAATACTAATGCTCCTTCCTCTGTTAGCAATTTGTACTGTGTTGAGTTTGACGGGAAGCCCGGTTGCACGGGCAGCACAGATTTTCGCGTTCAGGGAGTGCGAGTCTCAAATGCTGCTTCTGCTACTTCTGCTGAGGTTGCACAAGCAGCGGGCTACGCTTTAACCGTGAGGGTTTACAGGGGTGATGCTACTGGTGTTTTAACAGCAGTAGGTCAATCTATAGTGGGAGCTGGACTGGGCGACCCCAAAGCCCCTGTGACGGTAATGAACACAGAAATTCCTGCTTCTACAGTACCAGGTTCCTATGGATCGTTATGTTCGCGTGTCCGAGATCCTAAAACTGGTGCGATCGGACCCAAGGCGTGTCAGTAACTAATCAAAATCCTTGTTAATAAAAAATTTTCCCTACCAATAGGCAAAGGAAGAAGTCAAAATGAAAATTTTACTCAGGCTGCTTCTCAAAAGTCAGCACCAGCGAAAACAGTTTCACGAAACTCAAACAGAAAAGGGAATGACTCTAATCGAACTGCTCATCGGAACGGTTATGGCATTTCTCATCATTACACCGATGCTAGGTTTTGTAGTCGATATGCTGAATACCGACAGGAGAGAACAAGTCAAGTCAAACACCGAGCAAGACATTCAAGCTGCGGTTGATTTTATAGCCCAAGATTTGAGTCAAGCTATTTATATTTACGATAATAATCTTGCTACCACAAATACCGCTACAGGCATCCCTGCAATACGGACTTTCCTGCCCGTCCCCCCCGACCAAAATAACACCCCTATTCTGGTATTTTGGAAGCGCCAGCAGCTCAAGAATTCTCTTCCTATAACGGCGGGTGATGCACCAAGTAGTTGCGCTCAAACAACCATACCATCAACACCTGCGCCACTGACTGGTACAGGTGCGTGCAACGATACCTATGTTTTATCATTAGTTGCCTACTACCAAGTTAAAGGTGATACTGGCGTTTGGTGTCAGCCTTCAGGAGATCCTAATACGTGTCCAACCCGTATTGTTCGATATCAAATTCAGGACGGGCTGAAAAATCCTGCTCAATCTGCAAATCTAGATCCAGCAGCCCGTTACTTTACTGATGCTCAGCTAGGAAATGATCGTAAGGACGGGCTAAAGCGCAGTAATGCGTTTAATATAGGTACTACCGCTGTCCCAGGTTTTGACATCAATAATCCAACTGAGAGGGTAACGAACCCAGGAGTTGCTTGGGAGCGCAATGACGTATTAGTTAATTACCTGGATCATACAAACCCAGGGCCACCACCCACTCAATGTACCACTGCTCTCGGGAATCCCACTACTCAAGTTGGAACCCAACAGCAACCAATCCCAGAAGATCAACTAAAAATACACAATCCTAACAATACCAGCTTCTACGCTTGTGTTGATACATCTAAAAATTTAGCCAGAGTTACTATTAGAGGAAACAGCCTGCGCCGCCTTCAACCCAACGGTGCCGACTATGCTGAAAGCAAGTCGGCATTTTTCCCAACAGCAACTGTGCAAGTACAAGGTTTGGGAGCGCGAGGAAAATAACTAATGTCTAAAACACATTTCCGAATCGCTGACTAGCAGATAAAACAGGAGAGTAAAATGAAAACCGCAATATTATTAAAACTTTGGCAGAGTTCTGACGCCAAATCAACCCCCAATTTCCCAAAGACTAGATCCAGAAATGACGATAACGGATACACGCTTTTAGAATTGCTAATCGTAGTGATACTGTTAGGTGTATTAGCTTCGATCGCAGCTCCGGGCTGGCTGGGATTCATCAACAGACAAAGAGTCCGCACAGTCAATGATCGCGTTTTCCAATCATTGCGACTTGCACAAAGCGAAGCCAAGCGAACCAAGCGTGATATAGTAGTCACATTTAATCTCCCTGTTCCTGGTCAGCCACCAACAGCTACAATTAACACAGATCCACCCCAAACCCCCCCACTACAAACAGTGACTTTCGACGGTGGAGGCGAAATCAAACCCGGCACTATTACAGTTTTAACAAATGCAACTGTTCCTGTTGCTTCTGGTGTTCCTGTCAATTCGATCGTTTTTGACTATCAGGGAAATATAAAAAACTTACCCCCAAGCGGAAATCCTGCAATACGCAACGGACGATTTGTGGTGTCAGTTTTTCCTGCTGGTAGCAGTGGCCCTAAGCAATGTGCGATCGTGGAAACTATCATAGGAGGAATGAGAACTGATGAAGGGCCTGAGTGCACGCCCTAGTTTTCAATAAATTTCATCGTTAATCAAGATATGTCTAATACATGAGAATTGCGAATTATATTATTGATCTTCCTTTAGCGACATTTATAATTTTTTTATTGATAATTATCGTTGTCACAAAGAAACGTCTTAAAAACGACGAGTTCTACACTTTAGTAATTAGCATACTACTATCTTTTCTCTTAGCAGAAGGAGTTTGTAGACTCTTAAATATAGGAGATTCTAGGATAGTTATATGGAAGGAGGATCGCGTTCAAGGACAAGTATATGCTTATCAACCCAATGGAAAGCTATTATATACTTACCCAGACAATCCTCGCAGATATTTTAACCAAAAGAATGAAGTGTCAGGAACCATAAATGCCAAAGGATTTCGGGGGTTAGATCGAGCCTTTGAGAAAGCTAATGGTACAACCAGGATAGCGTTCCTCGGTGATTCCTTTACCCTTGGGATGGGCGTAAAAGACAACGATACCTTACCAGTAAGTTTTGAACGCGAAATACAATCCAAATATCCCAACACCCAGGTTCTAAATTTTGGTGTGTCAGGAACATCCACCAAAGAACAAATCAAATTGGTTGAGGAATATGTAATAAAATTCAAACCAGACATAGTAGTAATCGTAGTATTTTTGAACGATGCAGACAGAACAGGAACAATTAACTTTATCTCTAGACCAAAGGTACTGGCTGAAGTTAGAAAAAATTCGTTTTTTATCAACGCTTTAATCGGAAGCATTGAAAAACCTATTCTATATCAGGAGATGATTCGTCATTATCAAGATGGTTATTTAGAAGGTAGCCCCGGTTGGGAATCTGTCAAAACTGCGCTCAGGAAAGGAAAAGCGCTATCTGAAAAACAGAACTTCCAGCTTATAGTTACAGTATACCCTGTACTCTTTAAACTAAATGATAGCTATCCATTCAGACATATTCACAAAGTAATAGAAGACTATTGTGCCTCTTTGAAAATTCCGTTTGTCGATTTATTGAATGGATTTATTGGCCAACAGGATTCCAAACTTTGGGTACACAAAACTGACCAACATCCCAATGAAGTAGCAAATAGAATTGCTGCGGGGGAATTATCGAAATTCTTTGAGAGTAATGACTTAATCAAAAAGTAGGGCGTCCAGAGCGTATTGCAAGATGGAAAATATGTAAAGAGCGATCGCACTCCGCAATTTCCCAGCTTCCCGATCGCCCATCTCATCCCCCAGTATATCCAACAAAGCAAAACAGCCGGCAGAAACGTCGCCATGAAAGCCTTTCGAGCTTTAGTACGATCGCAAATTTAGCATTCGGGCGATCGACTCTCATCCCATAGGCCCGATCCCCCCTAACCCCCCTTAAGAAGGGGGGGACAAGATGTTTCTCAAAGTCCCCCTTCTTAAGGGGGATTTAGGGGGATCGAGACTCGGCAAGAAGGGGGGGGACAGGAGCCTGGTCAAAGTCCCCCTTCTTAAGGGGGATTTAGGGGGATCGAGACTCGACGATCAACGAGAGATACAAAGGTTTTTAACCCACATTCCGCACCCCCAACTGGCACATAGGGGGATTGAGGGGGGGAAAGTGAATCATCCGAGACAAAAATGAGTAGAAATACTCAATTATCTCGGTGACTCAACATCACCCAGTAGTCCATTCTGAAAAATTGACGTGAGGACGTGAGTTAAATCTGATGTAGGTTAAAAT
>NZ_JAHREU010000114.1:0-12695 GCF_020883145.1 Microcoleus sp. CAWBG27 | reverse complement strand
AATGGACTACTGGGTGATGTTGAGTCACCGAGATAATTGAGTATTTCTACTCATTTTTGTCTCGGATGATTCACTTTTCCCCCCTCAATCCCCCTATGTGCCAGTTGGGGGTGCGGAATGTGGGTTTTATCAAAACTTGCAAAGTAATCCCGACAAAGCACAGGCATTGCGGCAAGCAATGTTAACCACGATGAAAACTCATCCCCAGCCGCGAAATTGGGCGGCATTTACTCTAATTGGGGAGGCCGAGTAAGTTTTTCTGAAGAGCGATCTTTATTCTTCAGTCGGCGAAGGCCGACTTTGTTTGTGTAGAAGCGGTTTCAACCGCCGAGTTATCTTTGTTTGTGTAGAAGAGGTTTCAACCGCCGAATCATCTCTACACATTCACCTACCTTGCACCTTCCCGCAATCAATCTTGCACCTAATACCTCATCAACTCTGCGGGTAGAACGAATGAATTTTCCATCTGGCTTGCTTAAGATTTAAGTAATCCTAAATCATTAGTCATCAATCATCAGTCATTAGTTATTAGCCAACTGTCAACTGTCAACTGTCAACTGTCAACTGTCAACTGCCAACTGTCAACTATCAACTGTCAACCGTCAACTTACCGCGTAACTTTATGAATGCAGAATCAGCTACAAACATTCTAGATAACCTGGTAAAGGAAAAGAGAGGCGAACCATTGAACGGCTTACAGCGAGAAATTATTCAAGGAGTTTTAAATGGTTTGACATACCAAGAAATCAAGAATAATTATGCGATCGCGCGGAACTATCAAATATGCTACTTAGGGCGATACGTTGCTTATCATTTGTGGAAATTGCTGACAGAGGTATTGAAAGATGCAGGAATTATCGACCCGGATGAAAGAGTCCGCAACAAAAATTTGTGGGACTCCGCGATGAGAGTGGCACAGCAAAGAGTGCAGTCGGAATCTGTAGAAAAAAGTCAACCGCCCGTACCGCTAAATTGTATATTTCGATCGCCTATCAACAATCCTCTCCCTCTTTCCCCTTCTCCCTCTTTCCCCTTCTCCCCCTCTTCTGTTCTCCCTCTCTCTTCTTCTCCCTCTCTGTCCCTATCGCGAGACTGGCGGCTGCAAAACTTCTGCCTCCTTCTCGATTATAACTTCCTCCAAAACATTCTCTAAAACAGGAGCAGGAATCGGCACTTCTTCAACTACCTGATGCTTTTCCAAAGTCAAGCGAGAGTTGGACGAACCGGACAATCTTTTTAACAATTTCGGTGTAGGATCGTAGAGCAAATAAATAATGCGATCGCCCGCTTGCCAAATCTCTGTCGCCGACACGACTTGCAAGTATCCTTGTCTTTCCAGCAGCAGCGGCGCCAACTCCCCGGCTTGCACCAAAGCTTGCAAGTGAGCAATCTGAAATTGCAATCCCTCGCTGTTTAACTCGGTTTCCCCTAATTTTACTTCGCTGTCGGTCAAATATTCGTTCCAATCCTTCAGCGACAAATCGGAGACAAAGGCTTGATTGATTTTACTATTATTTGCAGGCGCATTTGCTTGCGGGTCTTTGGGGAATAATGCCAAAACCCTCGGCGGTGAAAACTCCTCGGCTGCTCGCTGAGCTAACACTAAGTTTACCTCGCCGTTGTTAGTCATTGCCAAAAATGTTCCCATCGAATCGAGTCCGGCTTCTTCTAACACGCTATGGTCGAGAGCGCTGCTCAAAAACACTCGCAAACCTTCTCTTTCTGCTTGCGCGCAAGCTTCGGGGTTCGTGTCAATAATTGCGACTGATTCTCCGCGTTCTTGAAATAAGCGAGCAATTAATCTGCTTAAAGGATTTGACCCGACAATTGCTGCACCTGTTGCTGATTTTGAGGTGACTCCTAACAGTTGAGCTATCCATCCCGCCGTCAGCCCTTGGACGAAAACTGTCATGATAATTGTCAGGAAAACTAAGGCTTTAATTGAGTCGCCGCCGTTGATGCCGCGCTGGGTGAGCAAAATTGCAAATAAAGATGCGATCGACGCTGAGACAATTCCCCTCGGCGCTACCCAACAAACAAATAACTTCTGCCGCCAGTTCAGCCCGCTATTCCAAGTACACAGCCACACATTGATCGGCCGCACTACCCACATTAAAGCTAAAACTGTAAACAAACTTCCCCAACCGAGGGCGACTACACTAGCGAGGGATAAATCGGCCGCCAGCAACACGAACAGCACGGAAATGGCGAGGACTGTGAGTTGACCTTTGAACCTCCTCAGCAGCCTTTCTTCCGGCACAGCAGCCGATCTGAGGACGATGCCGGAGAGGACTGTTGCCATTAGTCCTGATTCGCTGCGGAGTTCTTCTGATAAGCCGAACAATCCCCACAAACCTGCTAAAACTACTAGGTTTTTCAAGTCTTCTGAGAGAAATTGCGATCGCTTGAGAATGAATCCCAGCAGCCAACCTCCCACAACTCCGACGACTGCGCCAACTAAAAGCCGCACGATTAAATCTCGAAACAAGACCAATAAATCAGCATTGCCGTTTAAGATAATATTCAGTACCAATACCGCCAGAATTGCTCCGACGGGATCGATTAAAACACCTTCGGCTTCTAGCAAAGCGGCGACTTGTTTGTCAACGGATACTTGTTTGAGCAACGGGCCGATGACTGTCGGGCCTGTGACGACTACTAGGGAAGCATACAGAAATGCGATCGGCCAGGGAAATTCCCCCAACCAGTGTGCTGCCATTCCGCCGCCAATGAGCGTAATTAAAGTGCCGAAAGTAACTAAATTGCGGATGCTGCCGGAAACTTTGCCTAAATCTCGCAATTCCAAATTCAAGCCGCCTTCAAACAGAATTAAGGCTACTGAAAGAGACACCATAACTTCTAAACCGCTGCCCAACAGATTGGGGTGCAACAGTCCGAGGCAATCCGGGCCTGCTAAAATACCGAATAGCAGCAAAAATACGATCGCCGGAACTTTCAGATAAGCGGCCAGAACTTGAGCGCTGATACCACAGGTGACGGTCATGACCATCAACAGGGTGATGTTAAAGGGGATTTCCATAGATATGATTGTTACAGGCTGCCCGATCGGTTTTAAAATTTAAAAGATTTAAAAGTGCGATCGGGGGTGATTTGATTGCAGGCGCTATACTTGACGCTGGCACAAACTCGCCACTGCCCTGGATTTTTGTGAATAAAATTAAAAAACGTTGATATTGGCTATAACTTTATCAGATAATTCTCTTACCGTCAAAGATGAGAGTAAGCTGTAGCGCCTAGATTGTCTGTTATGTTCGAGGGGGAGAGAGGGAGAGGGGGAGAGGGGGAGAAGGGGAGAAGGGGAGAAGGGGAGATTTGATGTCGAGTTAATTCTCAAAGAAACTTCTTGCACTCATTCGGAAACTATCTTGAAATACATCTGCGTTACATCGTCGGTTGCATCGGGTGCAGGGAGCATCTCATTTTTGTAAAAAGCATTTTTTCTTTGAGTGCTGTCCCCGCTCGCGAGCTGTACAATACTCGCGAGCGGGGACAGCACTATAATAAATGCAAAACTGAGATGCTCCCTCGGGTGCATCTGGCGCAAGGCAAATATATCCGTAGGGGCGAAGCATGAGCTCCGTGAATATGGGATTATAACTAATAACTTATATGCGGTCATGCGAGAGCCCTCTTCAAAAGTGAGATTCATCCGATTGCATCTGCCTAAAATCTGCGATTGACCAAATTTCAGAACAATAAAACCAGATTCATCTGTGGAATTAATCTCAAATCATTTGGCATTCTGCCATCGGCGCAGAAACTCCGATAGAGTTGCTGGCGAGACTTGTTTTTCCAGCCAATCTAAAGCCTGGTTTTGATTGGGTGCAGCGCGATAAAATTTGCAGGCATCTATCAGCCGAATCGGAGAATTTGGGACAGTCGATTGAGCGCGCCACTTTTGTGCAAACTCGGCAATAACAGCCGGCGAAATTTGTTTTTGCAGCCAATCTAAAGCTTGGTCTTGTTCTGCCAAACCGCGATAAAATTTGCTGACATCTATCAATCGCAAATTAGTGTCGCCCGGTGTGGCAGTTGTCCGCCACTTTTGACCAAATTCCCCTAAAACAGAGGTAGAAACTTGACTTTGCAGCCAAATCAAGGCAGTATCTTGAGCAGCACTAGCTTGGTAAGCTGAGAATAACTCAGTCAGCCGCGCGGCTGGTACTGGAATTGGTGTCGGAGTTGGTTTGGGAGTGGGTGTCGGCGCTGGAGGGGGAACAATTACTTTGGGAGATTTTCTCATCAACGCAGCCCAGGTTTTGATTCCTGCCAGGCCGTCTGCATTGAGGCCTTGAGATTTTTGAAACGAGATGAGGGCGGCTGTGGTAGAGGTTCCAAATTTGCCATCCATCGCGCCTTGATAGAAACCTTTACTTCTTAATTGCTTCTGGATGTCTGCAACTTTATAATTTAGGGCGCCTTCTCGGACGCTTTCAAAAATATTGGCATCTACATTGCCCGAGACACCCGACACAGTGCTAGTGTCGCTGTACTGCCAAAAAGTCCAAGTCTTCCAGCCACCGGGTACCCAAGGTTCCTCGGCACTGGTATAGTGGGCAATCCACAGCGGGTAATCTGCCAACCGCTGTGTCCCGAGGTTGTCCCAGAAACCGGGGTAAGTGTAGATAATTGGTCGCATTGAGGTGGCTTTTTCCACGGCTTCGAGCCAAGTTGTCGCGCGATCGCACAATTCGTCCCCACTCAAACCGCCTGTAGTTTCCACATCCAAGACTGGTGGCAAATCCCCCGCTTCGAGTTTGACAGTTTTCAAGAACAAATCTATTTGTCCTTGAACGCTGCTTTCCGGTCGAAAAAAGTGATATGCACCGCGTTGAATCCCCGCAGCTTTCATTCCCCCCCAATTCCGGGCGAAAGTTTGGGAAACTAATGTTGCACCTTCCGTCGATTTGACAAATGCGAACAGAATGCCTCCCTTGGCAACGGCTTGCCAATTTACGTTGGGCTGGTAGTCGGAAACATCTATACCGCGAATGCTCATATGATGGAGAGCTGAAGAAAGCTGGATTTGTGTGAAGAAGCGACTAGATTAAGGCTACATTAAATTGTAATGCTAAGTTGCTAATTGTTTTTTGTAGGGGAGATTGTACAAGTGAACCTCGATCGCATAGAGCCAGGCCCCGGTCAAGAGTCGGTTTGGGATTACCCGCGCCCCCCTCGTCTTGAGGAATCGACCAAACACGTACAGATTATTTTTAACGGAATGACGATCGCCGATACGCGCCGCCCGTTTCGGGTATTGGAGACAAGTCACCCTCCAGCCTACTATATCTCTCCCGAGGACATCCAAATGGAATATTTGCATAAAACTTCACGGGGATCTTGGTGCGAGTGGAAGGGACAAGCGGGTTATTACACTGTGACGGTAGGGTCGAAGGAAGTTGTAAATGCTGCTTGGTTTTATCCTTATCCCAATCAGGTTTTTGCAGCTATTAAAGATTATGTGGCTTTTTATCCGAGCCAGATGGATGCTTGTTATGTGGACGGGGAATTAGTGGAATCTCAACCAGGAGATTTTTACGGAGGTTGGATTACCAAAGATATTGTCGGCCCTTTTAAGGGAGGAATCGGAACTTGGGGTTGGTGAGTTTGACAGTTGACAGTTGACAGTTGACAGTTGACAGTTTGAGAGTTGACAGTTGACAGTTTGAGAGTTGACAGTTGACAGTTGACAGTTGACAGTTTGAGAGTTGACAGTTGAGAGTTGACAGTTGAGAGTTTGAGAGTGATCTCTACCCTTAAGTCCGAGGATTGGAGTAATGAATAGTCTGATTTTAATTTCTCCCGAAAAACGTTCCGGCTTTCAACCAATTCTTTCTGGTAATTGTGAAATTGCTGGGTTTCTCGCCACCCTTCGCGGTTTTGGGTTTTGATTTGAGGAATGGCAAAGAAACCGCGTTTTTTACGCACAACTTAGTTACGAGTTCGTCTCGGCTTAAAAACTGATTTTGTTGAGTTAGTCTGCGCCATACATGAGTTAAGGGCGGGCGCAGAAACCTTTTCTTGCGCGACAACAAGCCAACAAGAAAAAAATCAAGAATACTATAAGTCTATTATTAAGCGAGGATGAACCAATGCAATCCACACTGCCGAAGCTAACGAATCAGCCCCTCCTCAAACAAACACTGTAGTCAAGAATACAGCCAATGCTAATAAATAAATGTTAAAATAATTCAAGAGCTGACACTAGATTTGTTGCTGCTGTATTGTTCATTCGGATATGCGCTGTGTCTGTGGAATTTATCGCGCCATCTAACTTCCCTGAAAAACCACCTGAAAATTTAACTTTAGAGTCTACTCTTAAGGATCTGGCTGTCTTTAATTTTCAAATTGAAGCTTCATCCCTAGCCAAAGACGTAGCTCGGTTGTTTCAATCTCACCCCCTGCTTCCGGGAGTTATCTTGACCGTAAATGGAGAATTTTTAGGAATGATATCGCGCAGGCGATTTATGGAAAGGATGAGTCGCCCATACGGAGTAGATATATTTGCTTGCAGACCAATTCTGGCTTTGTATCAAATAGCTCAAACCGATACTTTAATTTTACCAGAAGTAGCCTTAATTGTCATGGCTGCTCAGCGAGCCGTGCAGCGGCCGCCGGAACTACTTTACGAGCCGATTGTTGTGCAGTTAGCACCTCAAGTTTACCGACTGTTAGACGTGCATCAAGTATTGGTAGCTTTAGCTCAAATTCACCAACAAGCTACTTGGTATATTAGCGAGCTTTATTACAATTTATCGGTAATACAATCTGAACTAGAAGCAGCTAATTCTCAATTAAAAACAGCTAATTCCGAATTGTATCGCCTTGCTAACTCCGATGGCTTAACTTTGGTAGCAAACCGCCGCTGTTTTAACGAATATTTAGATAAAACATGGCAGAAATTGGGAGAAGAAACAGCAGAAATATCTTTGATATTATGTGATATTGACTTTTTTAAGAAATACAACGATAGTTACGGACATCAGGCGGGAGATGCTTGTTTGCAGCAGGTAGCACAAACAATTGTTGAGGCGGTAAATGACTCGGCAGGCGAAGTTTCGGAGGAAATGCTGGTGGCTCGTTACGGAGGTGAAGAATTTGCGGTAATTTTGCCTCGAACTTCGCCAAAGATTGCTGTCTCGATTGCAGAGCACATTCGAGTCTCGGTGAAAAAAATGGCAATTGAAAATATTAACTCGCCAGTATCCCCTTGTGTTACACTAAGTTTGGGGGTAGCGAGTACGGTTCCTCGACCGACAACTTCAAAAAAAGATTTGATTGCAGCAGCCGATCGTTCGCTTTATCAAGCTAAAGACGCAGGGCGCGATCGGGTAATTTTAGATTCTATCAAATTATAGCGGTTCGAGCTCCCATATTCGCGGACGTTGTTGCCAAGAGAACCGTCTTGGTTTAAGTGGTTATATAAGCTGTCAGTTATACCTCATCTTTTTGAGAAAGGCTATAAATAAGTAGAAGAGTTTGATTGAGGTGAGGAACTTTTAGCTTATGGAATTGCAAGAATGGCAAAAATTGAGTGACGAACAAAGATATTGCTACTCAGAGGAGTTAGCAGCACATCTGCCTCTGTCACTAATTTTTATAGGTTTACGACTTTACTCTTATGGTGGCCGTCAACTCTCTGTTGCCGTTTTTGAGCATGAAGGAGCTTTATTTTCTCTGATTCCAGGAGGTGAAGTCCAACTTGGATACGAAGCCGACAATTTTTGCCCGACTGACGAGCAAATTGAATCATTTCAGCGTAGTGCTGAGGAATACGGGTTGTTCGATCGAGATATCTACTCTTACCTACAAAGCGTCACTACACCGCCTCGCAAGGTGATTGTCCCCCCGCTGATTGTAGAAATTAAACCAACAAAGATTGGTTTTGAGGCAATTAGTTCGGAGTTACTTAAAATTCAGAATTTATTAAAAGACCATCCAGACTGTCCGGCTGCTAGGATTGTTAATCGATCTGACTTGAAACCAGATATTAGCTATGGATTTAAAAAATGTCAAGATGGCTCGATCGCGGCTTGGCAAATTATGCGGAAGACTTACGAAGACATTCAGGCTGATTTAGCTGCTGGAGGAATGCGCTTGCTAACTTTCGACGAATGGGAGTATGCCTGCGGTGCGGGAAGCACAACTCTATTTCGCTGGGGAGACTTCTGTCCGGGCGATCGCTACCCAACTGACAAGGCAGCCGACTGGAAACTCCACTTGCAGCCCAACTTTTTCGGACTTCATATCGCTCAAAATCCTTACGATTGCGAGATAATTAGCGACAAACATACAGTCAGAGGCGGAGACGGTGGATGCTCTATTTGCGGTGGGCTGGGCTCTTTTTTTGGTTGGTTGCCACTAGCAACTGCCTACTGGGATCCCGATGCACTTGAGTGGTTGGATGAAGACATTAGCGGCCATTTGATGCGTCGAGTAATTCCATTGCCATACCAGTAGAAGACTATTTACTTCTTCCCTCTTCTTCCTTCGCGTTCTTCGCGTCTTCGCGGTTAGACGATCGAACCCCAGTCTGGTGCGTCGCTAGGGGATAAAAGCTTTGTTGGCAAGAACTTTGGTAGCGACGCACCCTACGTTAACTCGATCGTCCCCAGACTAAACCAATACCGTTTACTTAAGCTCACCCTGGGGGTAAAACCCTATGAAAAATAGATACGGAGATTGCTTTCATAAAAGATCGCTTTCGCTAACGTTCCTCTCTTCGGAGCATCTTAAGTCAACCGTATTGCAGCCTAAACAGACTCACGCCAAGCACGTTCGGCCGTCCAGTGCCTGTCGGAAGATTCGTAAATTCTCAACCCATCCAACCCGGCATTTTGCATCATCTCCTCAACTTCACCCAACGTAAAAGCCGCCTGTAGCGAATCGCTGAACAGTTGTTTCTGATGCGAGTTGCAATCTCCCGCATAAAGCTCGACTAAATTATCCCTAATTTCGACTGTTTCTGGCCGCAGCAAATCCCGCAAAAAAATTGCTCCGTTCGGCTTCAACACCCGCCGGACTTCTTGCAAAAACGGCAGCGGATCGGGCAAATGGTGGATAATGCTGTTGGAAATCACCATGTCAAAACTATTGTCGGGATAGGGCATGGCTTTTGCATCAATTAATTCGAGATTAATTTGCGATCGCACTCCGGCCTTTTCGACATTCTGCGCTCCAACTTTCAACATATTTGCCGACAAGTCAATGCAGGTCAATTTCCATTCCGGCCGCAGTTGAGTGAGGGCGATTGGAATTCGCGCCGTACCCGTCCCCGCGTCCAAAACGTTTCCAAAAACCGGCCCCAAAGCAGCCGCACTCTTGGCAAACGCAGCATTAACCTCAGTAAAGTCCATCGAATCGTATTCGATCGCCTCTTCCAAGGAATCCATCACTTCCGGTTCCAAAACTCGCTGCATAAAATTCATCTCACGATTTGGGATTTCCATATATAAGCAGAGTTTTGCCTGCAAAATCTCTACTAACTCCGGTTCCATATATCTGTAATTATCGGGGATTTGGAGGCAGATAACTTCCTTGTCCTTAATACTGTCGGGAAATTTGCTGCGAAGTCGATCGCCATGCTTCTTTTCCATCACAAATATTAGATCTGCCCAGCCAATCAAACCTTCAGTTACTCTAATTCTCGCACCTTTTTCCGTTCCAGCCGATCGCGCGCTGTACCCGCTAATTTTCTCGCAGATCTTCTCGGCCGTTAAACTCCGCCACTTATTCTGGCTGCACACAAACAATATCTTGATTTTATCCATCAACCAAAACAGCAAAAATCGATCGTACTTCTATTTTATCTGCGTTCATCTGCGTTCATCCGCCTGCATCTGCGGTTAAAAAATTCGATCGACTTTTTCCCCTTTCGCGCCTTACATATCATAAATACTGTATCTTGTCAAATCGAGCAAAATTTTATTTATAATTCTTAATCCACAAAATGCGTATTTCGCATAAAAATTTGTAGATATTACATTTGCAAAATTGAAAATTTTACGATTTTAAAGGGTTTCAGGGTCAAAATCAAAAAATTGTCATAGCACCCCTTGAGTATCAGAATCGTATAATAGCTCAAAGGTTGCAAATTCGTCAAGCAAATGAGAATGGAATCAATAGTGAAGGATGGTAATTTTCCGGGTTTTTGGAGATTGATTGAACATTTAAAACAAAATTACTTTTACTATTGTTTTTGCTTATCAAAGTAGCGTCAGTTGTGCCGATCGCCCTCAACCGCTCAACAATAGAGATAAGCTCGATCGAACTTTCCCCATCTCTGTTATAATTGAGATTAAACGAAGTCGTTATGAGTTCAAGTAAGCAGCTATGACTGAACAAGCCGTAGAAAACCTAGTAATTATCGGCTCAGGCCCCGCAGGCTACACAGCAGCCATCTACGCCGGGAGAGCCAACCTGAAGCCAGTCGTTTTTGAAGGCTACCAAGCCGGAGGCATCCCGGGCGGTCAACTGATGACCACCACAGAAGTCGAAAACTTCCCCGGCTTTCCCGAAGGCATCACCGGGCCGCAACTGATGGATCGGATGAAAGCTCAAGCAGTTCGTTGGGGTGCCGAGTTATATACAGAAGATGTAACTTATGTCGATCTAACCAAGCGGCCGTTTACAGTGCGATCGGAAGACAGGGAAATCAAAACCCACACCATAGTAATTGCCACAGGCGCGACTGCTAAAAGATTGGGTTTGCCTAGCGAACACATATTTTGGAGTCACGGGATTTCTGCCTGTGCGATTTGCGACGGCGCCACCCCAATTTTTAAAGGAGTAGATTTAGCTGTCATCGGGGCGGGGGACACCGCAGCGGAAGAATCTATTTATCTGACAAAATACGGATCTCACGTCCATATGTTGGTGCGGCGCGATCGGATGCGTGCTAGCAAAGCTATGCAAGACCGAGTGCTGAGCAATCCTAAAATTACCGTGCACTGGAACACCGAAGCTGTGGATGTTTTGGGAGTGCCGGGGAGCAAGATGGATGGGTTGAGAATTAGAAATATTGAGACCGACGCCGAGAGCGATTTGTTGGTGAAGGGTTTGTTTTACGCGATCGGTCACACTCCCAACACTCAGCTTTTCCAAGGTCAGCTAGAACTCGACGAACTAAACTATATCGCCACGAAACACGGTTCGGTGGAAACCAGCGTCGATGGAGTGTATGCTGTCGGGGACGTGCAAGACCACGAGTTTCGTCAAGCCATCACTGCGGCGGGTAGCGGCTGCATGGGGGCGATGCTGGCAGAAAGGTGGCTGTCATCGAACGGCTTGACTCAGGAATTCCATCAAACCGAGGAATCGCAGCAAGCAGCAGCGACACCGGAAGCTCCAAAAGTCCGCAAAACTAGCGAGAACTTTGATATTAACGACACCCGCCACGAAGGAGGTTATGCTCTGCGGAAGTTGTTCCACGATAGCGATCGACTGATTGTAGTTAAATACTCGGCTCCGAGTTGCGGCCCTTGCCACAGTCTCAAACCGATTTTGAGCAAAGTAATAGATGAGTTCGATGGCAAAATTCACTACGTGGAAATCGACATCGAAGAAGATCCCGAAATTGCTGAAAATGCTGGCGTGATTGGTACGCCGACAATTCAGTATTTCAAAGACAAAGGTTTGGTGACTGAGCTCAAGGGAGTTAAGCCGAAAAGCCAGTATCGCGAGTTAATTGCCAGCAATTTGTAAGCTCGCGTCTGTAGGGGATGGCTGCGATCGGATTAGTTGGTAGTGAGGACTTCAGTCCGCGCTTTTGGAAGGACTAAAGTCCTCGCTGCGATCGGATTAGGAATGAAAAATCAATAACTTGCACAATTACAGCCCAGAAGCCTTGATGCGAGGTAGAGTATTCCTCAAATTAGTCACCTTATTTATTTTTCATTCCTTAGTTGGTAGTGAGGACTTCAGTCCGCGCTTTTGGAAGGACTAAAGTCCTGACTGCGAACCAGACCGATCGCCTCCGATCGATGTTTGATAAAATTAGATTGGCGCTCGTCACGCAAAAACCTGGTTGATGGTGATGTTTTCGGAGCGTCCATAAAAGCCAGCTCGCGGAACTTTGGCGATCGCATGACCGAAGAAATGGGATACAAGCCCCGCACTTCCAGGGCGGCTTTGGTTCGGATATCTTCGTTGATGATTCTGAATAAATGCAATCCTATTTATTCAGACTAGAGTTATAATGGTGCAATGTTGAATCTAACCTACGAGTACAAGCTCATTCCTACCGACGCGCAACGCGAAACTTTCGACCAGTGGCTGACGATTTGCCGCAAGGTCTACAATTTGGCGTTGAGGGAAAGGAAGGATTGGGTCAATTCTCGTAAGTGTGAGATCAGCTCATGCAGCATCAGGCAAGAATATATTATTCCCGCCGATGCGCCTAGACCGACTTTTGCTCGTCAGTGTAAAACGTTGGCTGAGGCAAAGAAGTCGATTCCTGAATTGAAGCTTCCCCATAGCTGGTAAAAGTATAGTCATTTATAGACATGAGAGGCTTCGAGTCCCTCCCCCTTCGCTTTTACTTTGAGCGAATTAACCCGCCTCGGCTGAACTACACAGCTCCCTATCCCATCGCTAAAAGCATTTGGGATTGCTTTTCTGAGGATGTTATAAGAACCATTAACATCGGAATTAATTAATTGACCGATTGATGTTCT
>NZ_JAHREU010000113.1:0-12833 GCF_020883145.1 Microcoleus sp. CAWBG27 | reverse complement strand
GGAATCCCTAACTGGGTGATGCGATAATTGCACAGATTTCTGGGTGTTTTTACTCACTATTATCTCGGATAATTCACTTTTACCCCCTCAAGCAGTGTATGTGCCAGTTGGGGGTGCGGAATGTGGGATAAAACGACTGCATTAATTCCGATGTCGGTGCATCGGGAACCGCCCATAAAGAAACAATTACACTCGGCACTCCTGCCGAAATCAAAGCGCGCGATAAACCAATTACTCCATCCCCGGTAATTCTGCCTTCTGCTGTGTTGCAGGCACTCAAAACAACTAAATTTGCTTGCAGTTTCATGTCGAAAATCTCTTCTGCGGTCAATAAGCCGTCATCGGTGCCAGAAGGAGCCAGAGCGATCGCACTTCCCAATCCGCGCACATCATCGAGTAATCCATGCGTGGCGAGGTGAATAATCGATGCTTGGGGCATTTTTTGGACGATCGCAGCTTTTGTCCCTTGTGCGCCCGTGATGGCTTGGGTGTTGAGCAGAGGGGCGATCGCTCTAGCTTCAGCTTCAGCCCCAGGTAGAGCAGACAATTGCCGTTTGGGTTCTCCCGGATAGGCAGATACGATCGGCATCGTGGGATTGCCCAAGACTAGAGCATTACCGCTGTTAGGTTGCTTCTGTGCTAGCTTCTGTTGTCGAGTTAATGCCAAAACTTGAATCGAGGGGGCGGTGAGAATCGTGTGTTTTTCGATTAAGTAAGTGCCGCTTTCGTCTTGCAGGGCGGGAAAAGGCACTTGAAATAGGGAACCTTGGGGAATGAAAATGACATGGGCGTTGGGGTCTTTTGGTAGGAGGCTGGCAATAGGATCGATCAGCAGTTCATGCAGCTTCCGTAAGTTGAAGTTGGGTTCGGGTTTTGGGGAGCCAAGACTGCTGCGACTACGAACCTTAAGGAATTCTTGATTGTCAATAATTAAGCTGGCTAGAGAGGCATTGTGTTTTTGCCAAAGGGGTTTGAGGTCAACTTGGCGGAACGCGATCTCGCCCGTGGGTTGAATTATCCAAATGTAGAGCGCGGATTCTCGCATTTCTCGTTTGCCCTGAATCTGGAAGCCGTCATAGATTATGGAATACTGCACCAAAGTGGCGTTCTGTGCTTTGGCGATTTGTCGGATTTGATCCTGGTTGGGAGAAGAGGCGATAACCGGATTGGTAGAACCTGAAGATAAGCGTTCTGTCAGGAGATCGACAAAGGCACGAGCACGTCCCCGTTCGGAAATTTCTAAAGCTGCATTGGGGTTATTCTGAGCGACCCGGACTCGTTGTAAAGTCCGATAGGTACGAGCTTGTCCTTCAAAGATGGAGACTTTATTCGCGTCGTTGGAACCGAGTTTTTGACGCATCGATTCCCAAACTTGAATCCCATCGATCAGCATTTTTTCAGCTTCTGTTGAGTTGCCAGCTTTTAAGAAGGTCGCTCCAAGGTTGTTTAGCGCCACACCTTCCCCTTTGCGATCTTGAATTTCGCGGGCGATGGCTAACTGTTGCTGTTCATACTCAATAGCTTTGGCATAGTTGCCCAGAGAGCTGTAAGCAGCTCCCAAAAGGCCCAGTGCCGTACCTTCCCCTTCGCGGTTTTTAATTTCGCGGGCGATGGCTAACTGTTGCTGTGCATACTCAATGGCTTTGGCATAGTTGCCCAGAGATTCGTAAGCGATTCCCAAATTACCCAGTGCTGCACCCTCCCCTTTGCGGTTTTTAATTTCGCGGGCGATGGCTAAAGATTGCTGTGTATACTCAATGACTTTGGCATAGTTGCCCAGATCTAAGTAAGCGATTCCCAAATTACCTAGTGCTGCGCCTTCCCCTTGGCGGTGTTTAATTTCCCGTGTGATGGCTAAATGTTGCTCTGCATACTCAATGGCTTTGGCATAGTTGCCCAGAGAGTTGTAAACACTTCCCAAATTGCCCAGTGCCGAGCCTTCCCCTTCGCGGTTTTTAATTTCGCGGGCGATGGCTAACTTCTGCTGTGCATACTCAATGGCTTTAGCATAGTTGCCCAGAGAGTTGTAAGCATTTCCCAAATGGCCCAGTGCCACACCCTCCCCTTCGCGGTTTTTAATTTCGCGGGCGATCGCTAAACTCTGCTGTGCATACTCGATCGCTTTGGTATAGTTCCCCAGAGATTCGTAAGCATTTCCCAAATTGCCCAGTGCCACACCCTCCCCTTCGCGGTTTTTAATTTCGCGGGCGATCGCTAAACTCTGCTGTAAATACTCGATCGCTTTGGTATGGCTGCCCAGAAGGTTGTAAGCAACTGCCAAATGACCCAGTGCCAAACCTTCCCCTTCGCGGTCTTTAACTTCGCGAGCGATGGCTAAACTCTGCTGTGAATACTCAATGGCTTTGGCATAGTTGCTCAGCTTGAGGTAAGCGATTCCCAAATTGCCCAGTGCTACACCCTCCCCTTGGCGGTGTTTAATTTCGCGGACGACTGCTAAACTCTGCTCTGTATACTCAATGGCTTTGGCATAGTTCCCCAGAGAGTTGTAAGCGGCTTCCAAATTGCCCAGTGCCCTACCCTCCCCTGAGCGGTCTTTAATTTCACGGGCGATCGCTAAACTCTGCTGTGAATACTCAATAGCTTTGGCATAGTTCCCCAGAGAGTTGTAAGTATTTCCCAGAGAGTAGTAAACGGCTCCCAAATTCGTCAGTACCGCACGCTCCCCTTGGCGGTTTTTGAGGGCGCGATAAATTTGCAGTGACTGTTGCCAGGAATTCACCGCTGCTGCGAATTGGCGAGTCTGCCACTGTTGGTTGCCCTGCTGAAACAGCCGATCGGCCTGGGTTTTAGAATCCATAGTTTGAGCAACAACCGGGAGTTGAGAGTGCCGAGGAATATAAAAAGCAACAGACAAAAAGCAAAAGGCGAGGGGAAACAGGAAGCCCGATCGCACTTTACGATTACTGGATTTAAACAGTGTTAGCGAGAAAGGCTGCATGGGATTTTAGGGTTTGGGTTGCGGGAGTTGGCGTTGTTGTTCGATCGCCCTAATTTGTCGCAATCGATCGCTCCAATCTTTCAAAGGTTGGGCTTCCGAATTAGCCAGAGAATCTAGCAATTCCAGCACAGACGCTTGGTTTTGAGAAGTCCCAGAGGCTTTGCGCGCTTCCGCGATCGCGTCATACCACAGCCCAGCCTTGGCATACAAATCGATCCGCTGTTGGGGAGTTGACGCGGCTGCAAGTTCAGACTGCAACGATTCCGCAGGCTGGACTACTTGGATTTCTGCCACCGCCACCACATTCCGCGAAGGAACATTCCGATCGCAGATCAACACCACTTGCCACTGATAGGATTGCCCGATCGACATTTGGGGCCCATTTGCAGGCAAAGCAACGGACATGATTCCCGGCTGACTCTCCATCTCGGTTTTGTAGAGCAGTTGTCCCGATCGAGTAAACAGCCGGAATTGCAACGGACGAGAAGTGCGATCGGGTACAAACCAGGTAAAAGTGGGATGCCCAGAAATCGTCTCTCCCACATGGCTAAACGGCACCAAAGCAGTTAATACCGCCGATGAATCACCTTCGCAACTGCCGCCGCGAGTCGTATTCGTGCCCGTTTCTTTCGGTGCAGAAGGCTTTTTAGGGGGAGTGTATTGTGCCAGCGCTGCGATCGGAATCCAGAACGAAACACTCAGGATTAAACTCGCAATGCCGACAGAGTAAATGGTTCGACGCTTCAATCCGTGAGTTATCATCTGAATCCTCTCTGTAACTATTTTCTACGGTAATCGACAATACACAAACATAATAGAGGACTGCCCGCAAACAAGACTTGCGGGAAGGTGCAAATAAACAGTTGACAGTTGACAGTTGACAGTTGACAGAATTCTTAGTCCGCGGAGGCGGACTTCGTATGTGTAGACGCGGTTTCAACCGCCGAGTCATAACACAGCATCAAGGTTGACAGTTGACAGAATTCTTAGTCCGCGGAGGCGGACTTCGTATGTGTAGACGCGGTTTCAACCGCCGAGTCATAACACAGCATCAAGGTTGACAGTTGACAGAATTCTTAGTCCGCGGAGGCGGACTTCGTATGTGTAGACGCGGTTTCAACCGCCGAGTCATAACGGGGATATTTAACCCAGATTTGGTATTACCAGAACCACCGCCGTTTGGCTGACCAAGTTAATTCGCACACTGTCCCCCTCGGTTGATTTTGATAGCGCCGAAATGTTCCGCCTAATTGTTTGGCTAAATTGTTTGCTAATTGCGTTCCCAATCCTGAAGATTGAATGTTAGTGTTTGAATCTTGAATTGTCGCTTCTATTTCAGACAGTTTCCCCTTGCCATTATCTGCCACCCGAATTACTTGTCGATCGCCCTCCTGAGTACAAATTACTGTCAAGCGAGTAGCTTCGATCGCGTGTTTTCCCACATTACAAAGCGCTTCTTCCAGAAAGCGGCAGAGTCCTCGCTTGTGTTCCAACCGCAAATGTTCGGTGTTCAAGGGATCGAACTGCACTATTTTGAATTTGATTGTTTGAAAGTAGGGCAATTCTTGTTCCAGCGCGTTGGAATAGACTTTGTAGAGCAATTCATGCAACGGGGCTTGCAGGGCCAATTCGATCGCACTTCCCATTCGCAAATGCGGTTCATCGGCGATCGCATCTCGTTGCACAGATCCGTAAACTTCCCGTAATTCTTGATTCAGGCGTTGCAAATCCGGTAAAAATGGCGGCGGTGGATCTTGCTCCTGAGCGGTTCTCAAAATCCCCACCAATGTTTGTAAAGGCCCGCTATGAATCGCGTTAAAGGTTTGTTCGATCGCAAATTGACGTTCCTCCAACCGCAGTCGCAATTCCTGCTGGTGACGATAGAAGAGTGCCGCCGTTGAGCCAGTTCCATTTAGCACCAGGATCAGGATCACAGGCACAATCGGTACCCACCATCCCATCAGAATCAGCCAGTAACAGATCGCGATCGAGGTGCTATTGGCGATTAAGAGCCCTAACAAAATTTTCCAGGGCGATCGCAGAAATCGTCCCAAACTCATCCCCAAGAGTCCCCAGGCCGCAATCCAGAGCGTTTCCCAGCCGTCCCCCCAAACCTGAATCAACGGTCTGCGATCGAGCACCGCGCTCACAATCTGGCTGGTTTCGTGGGCTTGCATTTCCACTCCGTAAATCCGTCCCGGATTGATGCCCGCGATCGCACCTGAACTTGCCAAATCCTTCGCGCTAAAAGACATCATCCCAATCAGCACAATCTTGCCTCGAATCCAGTTCGGATCTACTTTTCCGGCCTTGATTTGTGCTAGAGAAAGCACGCGAAATGGCTTTTTCCCGCTGCGAACATTCAGCAAAATCTGATTCCCGCCCGCATCCGCCTCCACATATCCGCCAGAGTTTGGCTGCACTCTGGTAAATTCAATACTGCCAAAGCGCATCGCCTCCCGATCGCGAATTCCAGTGCCTAACTTAATTCCTCGGGTTGCTAAATAGCGTTCTGCTAGACGGATTGCGAAGGAATAACGGTACTTCTGCTGAGGCTTTTGAGCGCCCAATAAACTGCGACGCTGGTAGCCATCCCCATCGAGGACAAAATCTGCAAAGCCAACTTGTTCGGGTGGTAGCGCCGGCGGAGGTGCGACGGTAAAGCCACTGCGATCGGGCAGAGCAATCTCCACTCCGATCGCATTTTTGCTGCTGCGAAACACCGATGTTAGTTCGGCATTACCCGGTTCAACCGGAATATCGCGGACAATATCTAAGCCGATCGCGATCGGTTCATAAGCCTGCAATCGTTTGAGTAAGTTGGCAATTTCGCGATCGGGAATTGGATAAGTTTTGGCGCGTTGAATATCTTCTTCCGTAATGCCGACGATCGCAATCCGTTCATCCATTGGCTCAGGAGGACGTAGCAGCAAAAATCGATCGAACGCAACCAACTCCAAAAACTGAAGCGCACCCGTCAATCTAGCCATCACCACAGCGACAATCACCATCAACCCTGGAAGCGATCCGCGCCACCAAGTCGAGATATCTGCTTTCACTGCTTGCGATCGATCGGGCTTCATCTAGTTATTAGTCATTAGTTATTAGTCATTAGTCATTAGTTATTAGTCAGTAGTTCGCCAACTGTCAACTGTCAACTGTCAACTGTCAACTGTCAATCAATCCTGCTTCCCTAGCCTTCACTTCCGTTTGAATCCGCAGATTTTTGTCTTTTTCGGGATACACTTCTAGCACATCTCGAATCTTAATCCAGTAATATTGCACAGTACGTTCACAAACATTCATCCGTTTAGCGATCGCCGTATCCTGTAAACTCTCTTGAAAAGCCAATTGCAACACCTGCATCCACGCGGGTTTTAGTTGCAAACCGTTGCGGATCTCTCTGGGAGTATAAATCCGTTCGTGCAGCGCCCAATCCACCATCGCCAGCAAATCTTTCATCGGTTGACTTTTATCAACAACCGTAAATCCGCCCTCATGATTGTCGATCGACGGTTTCAGCCAAACCAAAGTGCGAACATGAGCACTCTGGACTACAATGTTTAGACTCGAATAATTCTCCATCAAGGTTTTGAGGAGTTGAAGCCCTGAATTAGCCTGAGCAGTTTCGCCGATCGCCTCTGGCATCACCAAATCCACAATTACCAGATCCGGGGTAATCTGTGCTACTTGCTGAAGGGCTTCCTGAGCCGTTGAAGCCGTCAGAATATCGGCCTGTGGATACTCCTTCCTCAGAATGTCAAGCGTGCCGCCTAACACCATCGCATGGTCATCCACGACTAAAAAGGTTCGTTTTTCCGGTTGAGGTAAAGTCTGGGGCATAATTCAATCGTTACCGCACAACATCATCAGTTTAAGCAATCCATCCTCTTCTTACAATAGAGGCATTACCGGGATTCCGTCCTGCATCTGTCCGCAAAATAGGACTGTGGAAGTCAGCAACGAGAATTGCGCTAAAGTGCAATTTTGTTCACCTCTCTCTTCCCTCCCTCTGTGTTCTCTGCGTCCTCTGTGGTTAAATCATTCCAAAAATAAGGATAATTTTATGACAGAATCAGGTTCATATAAAGCCAGCACGTACAATCTGGAACTCGACGCAGAAATCCAGCGGCTAAAAAATCAAGTTCTCCTCAGTTGGGAAAAGGAAGCGCGGACTTTAAAATGGTTCGGTTTAATCGACGGGATGAATGTTTTAGAAGCTGGGAGCGGGCCGGGATTTTTCACCGAAAAACTGTTAGAATTGCTGCCAAACAGTTCGATAACAGCCGTAGAAATCGACCCGGTACTGCACGAAAAAGCCGTAAAATATTTGCAGGAGAAACGAGGCGATCGCGTAAATCGCATTCAAGCATCGATCGCAGATACTGGTTTAGAGGATAATACATTTGATTTTGCGATCGCCCGTTTGCTATTTGTTCACCTCCCAGATCCCGTCGCAGCAGCCAGAGAAATATTCCGCATCTTAAAACCGAGTGGTAAACTGGTGATTATCGATAGCGATGCGGATCTATTTTGGCTGACAAATCCACCTTGGTCAATTCAGATTGTCCGGGAGAAATTCAAACAGGTGATGGCCTCGCGGGGCGGCAATTTATGCGTAGGGCGAAATCTGTGTCGCATTCTCAAAGAAGCTGGGTTTGGTAGCATCGATCTAGAAGCCGTTGTCAGCCACAGCGATATCATCGGCATAGAAGCGTTTGAACCTTTGCTTGACTCCGGGCCGATTTTACAGTTGGTCAAACAAGGGCTGATTTCCGAGTCGGAAATAGAGAGTTATCTAATTTCCCGCGATGAGTTTGTCGCTGCGGGCGATCGATGATGAGTTTTTGGTTGATGGCTTGCGGGGGAAAAAATTAATAGAAATCTGGAATAACTCTCAAGCTTCCTCCCAGCAATGACTAATGACTTTTGGTTTGGTGCGTCGCTCATCGATTGTCGATTTTTTTAGGGATTTAACAGTGCCGACGCACCCTACGACTCTCGAATAAGTCTCAACTCGGAGGCGGGTTTATCAGATTGTTAATTATGGGAAATTATTGTTTTTGATACTTTCCCCCTTGTATCTTGTATTTTCTTCTTCTTTCTTCCTTCGCGTCCTTCGCGTCTTCGCGGTTCGTTTCAATCCAAATACCCAACCCAATTCGGCAAAACCTCCGCCGAACCATACCAGTTTCCCGGAGAGCGAGGCGAATGCCAAACCCCATCCAACACCAAATTTTGAGCTCCGTCCAAAACAGCAGCTTCCACCGGCGTAATTCCATCGCCCCAAGTCTCCCCCTTCCCCACAGTCAACTCATAACTTTTGTAAGCCAGCCAAGTCGCAAAACTGCGCTTACCAAAAACAGATTTCCCAGCCACGCACACGTAGCGCACTTGCGGGTGAAACGCCCCCGGATAATGAATTTTGACAAAATCTAGATTTTTGCGCGTCC
Organism: Microcoleus sp. CAWBG27; assembly: GCF_020883145.1. Taxonomy (NCBI): domain Bacteria; kingdom Bacillati; phylum Cyanobacteriota; class Cyanophyceae; order Oscillatoriales; family Microcoleaceae; genus Microcoleus; species Microcoleus sp. CAWBG27. The sequence continues at coordinate 4,421 of NZ_JAHREU010000113.1, read as the reverse complement.
AGCGCTCTTGAGAGACGTGTGGCGTGCCTAAACTAATTAAAGTATTGACCCAAGGGTGAGCTTCCCACAAACCCGCATCCTCAAGCACGTCGCCGTGAATTGTATAAGGCTTTTCGCCTAAATAAATCCGAGAAATCCAGCCGCCTGCGGAATGACCGATGAGATTTACTTGAGAGACGCCGTATTGCTGTAACATTTGTTTGACCGTGCGATCGAGCTTCCGCAAAATTGGCACCATCGATCGCCCGCCAAAAGTCGGCAACCAATCTGCCTTGCCCAGTGGTACTGTTACAGTTGGGAAACCGCGATCGACCAAAGATTTTTCTAATTCCCGATAGTCTGAAGCAGCAGCAAAATATCCTGGCAAAATCACGGTAGGTAATGGCATTATCAATTTTAGATTTTAGATTTTAGATTTTGCGGCCGGGGTGCTAGGATCTATTTTTCAAGTTCCAAGACGCTTGCCGAAGCATCCTTTGGGTGGCTAACATCTCTCGCTCGTTAAATTTTTTGCTTGGGGAATATCTACTTCTATGGCTCGCGAGCCGATTCCAACATTGTATTTTACCCTAGTTGTCGTTCACTTAGAAGACCGTTTTCTACTGGTACAAGAGCGCAAGTACGAGCAGCAGTGGTATCTGCCAGCAGGGCGAGTAGAAAAAGGCGAGACTTTGCTTGAAGCTGCTCAGCGCAATACTGTCCAGGAAGCGGGCATTCCTGTGATCGTGGAGGGAATTCTCAGGGTAGAGCATACGGTGATGCCTAGGGGCAACGTGCGCCTGAGGGTGATTTTTGTGGCTCGTCCTGAAGATAAGACGCCACCCAAGAGCAAGCCGGACGAGTTTACTTTGTGTGCTGGTTGGTATTCTCTCAAAGAGTTAGACCAGTTGTCGCTGCGCGGAGAGGAAGTTCGGGAAATGTTTCAATATATGGCAAGCGGCGCTCCAATTTATCCTATCGACTTGCTGAGCGTTGAGGGAGCTCCTTTTAAAACTTACCGCTATCGGTGGTAAAAAGAAGGAAGTTCGACAACGGATATTATGTAGCGGATGTAACGGATGTAGCGGATGTAGCGGATGGGGAAGAGGAAAAAAGACTTATGCAGTCAGCTTTTTAGCGATCCGTCCAAATTCCTTTCTGTAACCGAATTGGAAACAGGGGTCGATCGCGCCGATCGTCGGTGTTTAATCAATTAAGACAGTGCATCGGTCAGGAAAAGACGGTATTGCAGTGGCTCCTTGGTGAGAAGGCGGCTGGCTGCGCTCCTTAATTTTGAGCGCGATCGTGCTATACTTATACCTTTGAATTGCTAAATTTTTAATTTTCACCGCTTCCCCATAAAAAAATCTCGGTCATCAATAACCAATAACGAATAACAAATAACTAATAACCAATAACCAATTCCTAATTCCTGATTGCCAATGGTCATGACTGATTCATCCTCCCTAGCCAACGCCCTTTCCGAACCGCTGCGCCAGCCTTTTTGGTGGGCAGCCCTAGCTTCTGTCGGAATTCACGGAGTGCTCGGAGTAAGCGCCCCGACAATCTCAAACATCATCTATGGTGGTGGCAATTCCTCAAAAAACATCCCCGGTTCCGTCGGATTCGTGCAACTAACTCCCGCAGAAGCCGGCCGCCTGCCACAAACCATACCACCGCGATCGTCCAATAAGCCGTTTTCGATCGCACCAGTTCCCGTTCCCACCTCGCCCAAGTTAGCTCCCCCTTTGCCCCCTCCACCGGTTAACTTGCCCGCCCTGCCACCGGGAATGCCCCCACCTGGATTCTTTGCGCCTCTCGATCCCCCTCTCCCGCCATTAACTGCCCCAGCCGCCCCGCAGTCACAAACTTCAGTTCCAACGGTCAAACCCCCCTCTCTCAAAACACCTACTTTCATCCCCCAAGGGCCTCCCAGCGGTTTGATTTTCCCGCCATTACCCGGTAATTTCGATCGTAATATCCCCCCACCGCCACCAGGAGTAACAGGATTACCCCAGCTTCCTGGCGGCACCTCCGAAGATGAGGCAGAGACTCTCAAAAAGGTCATAGCCAGTAGAGGCGGACTCCCCCTATTCCCAGACGGAGCTCCTGTCTTTACCCCGGAATTCCCCATTGGTGGCAGGAATTCTGGGCCCGATGGAGTACCGAAATTGACTCAAAAAGATCCTAATAAACGAAATCTCATCGCAGAAACTCCCGAAGAAAGAATCAGGAGGCAACAATTTGACCAGGGACAGCAACAACTAGAACAGCAGGGAGTGCCCGGTTCCAACTTACCCAACGACAGAGAGACACTGCTTGCTGCTGCTAATACCTATGTTGCTTTGTTTAATGACTTCAAAAAAGCTTACCCCGACTTGGAAATGACGGGCCCGACTCCTGTAACTGTCGCTTATCCTAAAGAAGCTTGTTCGCAAAAACTCGAAGGAACCGCTGTTTTCGGAGCAGTTGTCAGCCCTCAAGGGTTGCTCAAGGCCGAGCCTAAGCCGATCGTCCCTACAGGTTACGGTATTCTCGATACTGCCGCTAAAACTGCAATTATTAACCCCAATCAAATATTTCCAGCAGCCAGCACGCACAAGCTTTACCAGTTGGCTGTCGCGTTTAAATACGACGAAAAAGTTTGCAGCGGCATTCCTGTCGCCCCATCCACCGGCCCCACCAGGCCCACAGCCCCGCAGCCGCTAGCGCCAGCCCCGACAGCACCCAAGCCAACAGGCGAACAGTCCCCAGCCCCTGCGGAAGTGAAACCCCAGTTTGAGAAGCCACCGGCGCCCTCTAACAAGCCGCAACCAGGGGCCCAACAGTCGCCACAGCCCTCACCAAAACCCGCAACCAAACCGTCGCCCTCACCTCAACCGAAACCAGCCGCCGAACAATCTCCTTCTCCCCAACCGAAGCCAGCCCCCGAAAAGTCCCCGCAGCCAGAAGCTGTACCTTCTCCCGCCAGCGAAGTGTCCCCGCAGCCAGAAGCTGCACCTTCTCCCGCCGGCGAAAAGTCCCCGCAGCCAGAAGCTGCGCCTTCTCCCGCTGCCGAAGTATCGCCCTCGCCAGAAGCTGCGCCTTCTCCCGCTGCCGAAGTTGGGCCTTCTCCTGCTACGGCTAATTAATTGTTAACTAGACAAGATTGCATCAGAAACCGCAGTCTGTAGGGTGTGTCAGTTGCCATATTTGTTGCTTGTTAAACCAATTTATACTTGCTGACGCACCCTACTTTTTTGACTGTTTTTTTGCGGACTGAAGTCCTCACTACGAACCTGTTTTTTTGCGGACTGAAGTCCTCACTACGAACCTGGTTTTTTGCGGACTGAAGTCCTCACTACGAACCTGTTTTTTTGCGGACTGAAGTCCTCACTACGAACCTGGTTTTTTGCGGACTGAAGTCCTCACTGCGAACCTGGTTTTTTCCGGACTGAAGTCCTCACTACGAACCTGGTTGCCTCTCAATTGAATAGGACTTTATACATTTGAAATAAGTCACCACTTTGCTTTTTTACTACTTTAGCGCCTGCCGCTTTAATCATTTTTTCCCAGTCTTCGATTGTCTCTAAAAATACATCTCCAGCTCGATAAGTTTCCAGAATTGCCCAATCTTCTGCTAGAGGTGCATTGGGGTTGAGGACATCAAACACAAAATGACCGCCCGGTTTTAGTACCCGCTTTACTTCTCCCATGACAGTGTTCCAATACTCTATGGGATAGTAACAACTAAATCCTGTAGCGAGGCATAGGTCGAACTGATCCTCTTCGTAATTTAACTTGTGAGCGGGGGCCCATTCTACACCTTTGAACAGCTTAGAATTGAGCTGAGGGCCGCGAGCATTTAATGCGTCTCTGGCTGCGCTGCTGATTTCTTGACCGTAAAAATATGCTTCCCATTCCCGCCAAGGGTATATCAAAAAGCTGACTCCGCAACCAATATCTAAACAGCGCTGGTTTTTTTGGGGTTTGGCAATTTTCCAGAAGGGAGATACTGTTTTTTCTTGCAGGGTTCCGGCGACTGATTCCAGGAAAATCGGCATTGCTTCGACTTCTTCGGGTAAGGCGAATGCTTCTCCTCGATATTCGCGATCGAACCGAGATGCAACCTGCGATAGTAAAGCTTGCCAGCTATCTGATTTGTCTTTGGCAAACCAAGTCTGCTCTTGACCTGCTACTGGGCGTTCCGACTTTTTAGACATTCTTTAATTACCAAGAAATTGGGTCTAAAGCCCCGTCCTTCTAGGACGGCTTTAATTTTTTAATTATTGCACTATTCCATTTCTATCTACCATCTTAGCCCTAGATAAGCTATTATAGAGATATGCTAAACATGACCTACGAGTACAAACTAGAACCCACTTCATCCCAATCTCAGACCTTTGACCACTGGTTAGAAGTCTGTCGCAAGGTGTGGAATTATGCTCTTAGAGAGCGGAAAG
>NZ_JAHREU010000112.1:0-12912 GCF_020883145.1 Microcoleus sp. CAWBG27 | reverse complement strand
TGCACGGCGACAAATCATTATACCTTAAAAAACCTCAAATGATTGCATAGCAACCATCTCAGGTTTTGAAAATTATGATTTGTTTGAAAATTAAATCCGATCGAATATCTGCGGAATGTGGGCTGAAGGGCGATCGTCAAAAGATCTCAAATGGGTTCTATAAAGAACACACGAGTTCGCTCCCGGAGGGTGAGGACTCACGAAATAAGAGCCAAATCGATCGATATTTTGCGCCGTTAAAGGCGTAAGATCTAGTATTTATAACAGCACTTTGAAAGAGTAAATGCTCGACTTACTCGGAGAGCAACAGCCCTCAACCTTGAATTTGCGCTGTCCGGTCCCCCTGACTCAGCATCCAGCAGCAGTGTACCTCGACAGTTTGGGGAGCGAACGGTCAAAGGCAACCATGAGAGAAGGACTCAATATCATGGCCCGAATGCTGACGAGCTCCTCGTGTGACGCCATGACGTTGAATTGGGCGGCCTTGCGCTACAAACATACTGCGGCTCTACGCTCGGCCCTGGAGAAAAAGTACGCCCCGGCGACGGTGAACCAAATGCTGTGCGCCCTGCGACGGGTGTTGAAGGAAGCTCTGCGGTTGGATTTAATCGACCCAATAGATTACAGTAAGGCGGTGGATGTCAGGAGTATCAAGCAATCGGGAAAAGTGAGGGGGCGGGCGCTAACGCTCTCTGAGATTGCTGCGTTGATGGAAAGCTGCTCTGGTAAGACTCCTATTGATGTTAGGGATAAGGCGCTGATTGCTATCTTGCGCGGGGGTGGCATCCGTCGCGGTGAAGCAGTCAATCTGTTGAGGCGAGATTTCAACCCATCCACGAGAGCGCTATTCGTCCGAGAGGGTAAGGGTAAGAAAGACAGGACGGTTTACCTGCCGGAGTCTGCTTGCGTTTTGGTGTCCGAGTGGCTGGAGTTGAGGGGAGAGGCTCCGGGGCCTCTGTTGTACCCGATTCGGAAGGGGGGAGAAATTCAGTGTCGGCGGATGACGGAGGATGGTGTGTTGAAGATTGTACAGCGGCGGGCGTTCCTCGCTGGGGTGGAGTCTTTTAGTCCCCACGATTTCCGGCGCACGTTTTGTTCGGACCTCCTTGATGCTGGGGTGGATATTGTTACGGTGCAAAAGTTGGCGGGTCATGCTTCTCCGGTAACTACGGCAAAGTATGACAGGCGTGGGGAGGAAACTAAGCGGCGGGCCGTGGAGCATTTGGAGTTTTAGCGCTTTTTAAAACTATATATAGCGGTTATCAGATAGGTGAGGTATGTTGTTGGGCTTCAGCCCTCTTTCTTTAAGCGGTTATATAAGCAGTCAATCATACCTCATCTTTTTGAGAAAGGCTATAAGATTGATACAAAGTGGATAAGACACACATCTAGGACTGCTATATCCTGAAAATACAACGGGGATTAAAATCCTCCGAGTTGCTTCCCTCTCAGCACGCTTTGTGTTTGAGTTTCACGCATCCCGTGAGGTTTGGATGAAACTTATACAGCAGATTCCAGGCAAATAGAGAACACCTTAATCCCAAGCACTTACCAAAATGGTTGACCAACCCTTGCAACCGTACTCCATAAACCTGGAAATTGCTGTGGCAATTTATTTAGGACTTAAGTAAGTCGGCGCTTTCAAACGCAACTATATAAACGATGTAAAGTGTCCAAATGCTCTCAACTGGCTGACTTAAGCCTATTTACATACTATTACATTATTCGGTTTAATCCCGCCTACCTACTTATGCAACCATCCCAGGAATAGGGGCAACACTCACCATCAAAAACTCGTTCTTTTAATGTTTGATTAGTTTTGATGGTAACACAACCGATGGAGCTCGTCATGCTCCCGCAGTTACTCCCTAAAAGTCCTAAGTAGTCCTCCAGAATCAGCGATTAAGATTTATTCCCTATCAACGCCCAGATAGCATTGTAATCAGCCGCCTCAACTTCCCAGCAAGTTTTCTGGAATCGTAGCGGTACTTGGCTTCTACTAAGATTTTTTCCATCAGCTCGGATGAAGCTTCTGCTTGCAGCCATGCAGCTTCTAAAAATACTTCTACGGTCACTCCTTTTTCTTTGCAAAATCTTGTCAAGTTAGCATCTATTTCTGCATCTAAAACAACGGCAGAATGGCGGCGAGTTGGCGGAATTTTCGCGAGTTCTGCTTTTAACTCTTCTATGGTTGAATTGGAATTAGTGGTTTCGTTTGAAGCTTCGTTCGTCGAAGTTTTGTTTAAAGCTTCGTTCGTCGAAGTTTTGTTTGAAGCTTCGTTCGCTGTCGTAGTTTTGTTTGAAGTTGCGTTAGCCGTCGAAGTTTTGTTTGAAGTTGCGTTAGCCACCGAAGTTTCGTTTGAAGTTGCGTTCGCTAAAGTTTTGTTTGAAGCTTCGTTCTCCATAGTTGACTGTTGGGCAATTTGTTCGCTTTCCTGTTTTGGGGAAATTAAAGTATCTTCTCTGCTTGGAACAATGGTTCGCTTGCGATTGGAGCGAATTTGGTCGAGGATGCTGTCACTCATTGTACTTTTTGTTGTAAAAGAGACTCGATTTTAGCGAGCAGTATTTCAAAGGGATATTCTAAGTCGGGATGTCCTAATTCGCTGAGGGTTTGGCGTTTGTTAATGGCTTTTTTGTACTGTTCGGATTCTCGGATTGAAGGGAGAATTAATTCGTTTTCAACTTCGTCTTTCATTCCTTCAACGGCCAGGCGACTTTCTAGGGTTTGAGTGTTGCCAATCCAGCGGTCGCGGAAGGGCAGCACTCCGAGTACGGTGGCGTTGGTTGCTTTGACATCTCTCATGGAGTTGAGCAGGTCGAGTGTCCGCACTAGGGAACCGTACCCTTTGACGGAGGCTTCGGCGGGCAGGATTACGGTGTCGGCTGCACCGATTGCGGTCAGGCAAATCTGCGAGCGCTGTGGGGGTGCGTCAATGATACAAAATTTGAAGGCTTCGGCAACTGGTTCGAGGCGGCGCAGCAATAGGGTAGCGCCGACGCCGCTGCTGGATAGGTAGTCGGCGGCGGCGTCTAGTCCGTCGTCGGAGGGAATTAGAAACAAGTTGTCGCTTCCTTCGATTGGATAGATGCCGTCTTCGATGGGTACGGATTTTTTGAGAACTTCTAGCAATGTGGGCTGGTTGGGTTGCAGTTCTAGCCCCAGGTAGGTGGTCAGGTTGTGTTGGGGGTCGGCGTCGATGGCCAGTGTGGGATAGCCCCGGCTCGCTAGGAGGCGGCTGAGGAATAGAGATGCGGTTGTCTTGCCCTGCCCCCCGGACAGGGACGCGATGGCGACTGCAATCATGGCTTTAGGGACGTGGGGTTTTCTATATAGATCGTTATCTAAAAAACGAAATTAGTCAATAGCTAATTCATTAAAATTAGCTTTTTATTAGTTTAAATTTAAATAATAAGGTTAGTTACTAATTTACTAATTTACTAATTTACTAATTTACTAAATTAGGACTTACTAATTCAGGACTTGCTGAATAAGACTAGAAAGCTTGCCAGATAAGGGATTTAAGCTTTTTGGGCTTGAGAAAGTGCTGGTTAGAGGATTATAGAGGCTCAAAACCCTTGTAATGAAAGTTGTTAGTTTCTGGCTTGCATTTGGGAATGCAAGCAATAAGCAGTCACACACAATAAATTACCCGTCGGAGCAGGCTCAAAGCCTTGTTATATGAGGATTGCTATGTGTAATTAATTTTGACTGGGTACTTAAACTTACTATTTTTTAAGCTGTGCAGCCTCGTTTTTCCACTGCGTACACTTTTTCAGCCAGCCCTAACTTACCAAAATACCAAAATACTAAATTAATACTTTAATACTTTAATACTTTAATACTTTAATACTTTAATACTTTAATAAAAAGCTAAAAAGCTAATTTTAGTAAAGTATTAATTTAGTAAATTCTGAAAATTCGCAAGTAAGCGGAGATGGGATCGCGTCGAGACGGCCAGAAATAGCCCCAGAAATAGCCCCAGAAATAGCCCCAGAAATAGCCCCGCTGTCACCTACCGCTTTCGTAGCACTTAAAACTTTTGCTGAGCATAGGTTGCGGTGCGGGGCTCAAATGAACCCCAACCACGACCTTATGACGCGGTGCGGGGCGGTAAAGCTTAGCTTCTAGTATTTCCTGAGCCCAAGTTTTTTCTCTAGTTCAACTCGCTTGCGCCATTCCTCACCTATTCTTCCTTGCGTCGCGGCCGACCATTCCCGTTCTTGTTTGAGGTCGGATTGCAGGCGCTGCACCAGCGTGTAATTCGGGTCTAGTTTTGAAATTTCGTCAATCAGGGCACCGGCAAAAGCAAAAAAGCGCTCGCGTCTTTCGAGTCGGCGCTCTAGCATCCACTCCTTAATAGTCGCATCTCGCTTCAGCGTACAAATCGGGCAAACAAGGTGCTGCTGGCGGTTCGGTTGTTTCTAGTTTTCCCAGGAAGAAAGGGGGCTCGGCCGGGTCGCCCCCATCAGAAATAAAATCCTGGTATTGCGAACACAGGGTTTCTACTTGGGCTGCGATCGGTTGGGGTATTCTCATCTGTTTGGTTTCGTAGGGCGCTTTCTTTCCCCGACCGCCCTTCGGTTTGTCAGTCATAAAACCTGTCAACAAGTTTCTTTTACCACCATTCTAAACTTGTTGACAGGTTTGCTGTCATTCTAAACCTATTGATTGTTGAAGCCTGCAAGCGAAGAGAGGTTAGCGCCGTCGATTTTCCGACCTTGGAAAAAGTGGACGCGGCCGACTTGCTCAATCAACTGAAGGGGCGGCGCAAGAAATCATCGGCAGATCTGACTGATGTAGAGTCGATTTTGTCCGCACTGGAGGGATGCGATCGTGAATGAACCGCACAATTCACCTTAATGTTGCAAGGAGGCTCCCGCTATAACGAAGTTTAGCGGCGAGAGGAATTGCAACCAGTATAAACGTGCGACAGCACAACGGCAATAATTAAGTTATACTCATAATAGTGAGTTTTTTGGTGAGATGGAACAAGTCCTGACTTTAGTTGTAAAGCTTCAAGCTAGTATCGAACAACAAGAATTGTTGTCCGAGACAGCTTATGCTTTTGCGTCAGCTTGTAACTGGATCAATCAAAATATTAATCCTAACCTAACTAACAGAAACTCAATCCAAGCTGTCTGTTACAAAGATGTGAAAGAACAGTTTGGACTAACAGCTAACCATGTTGTTAGAGCTTGTGCCAGAGTAGCAGCCAATCGTCTAACGGCAAAACAGAAAGGAAAAAAGGTCAAGAACTTTAAGCCTACTAGCTTTGATTGTGATGCTAGGACTTTTCGTTTGGTTGAGTCAAATTGGACGGTGAGCATTTCTACCACTCTCAAGCGGTTAACAGTTCCTTTGAGAGCTAGTAACTACCATAAGGGCAAGCTAACAGGTCATAATCCTACTTCGGCTCAAGTTTGTTTGCATAAAGATAATTGCTGGTACGTCCACATTCAGCTCAAATCGGAAACTCCGAAACCTCAAAAAACAACTAACGTAATTGGTGTCGATTTCGGCAGGCGCGATCTAGCTGTAACCAGCACAGGTAAATCGTGGTCAGGTAAGGAAATTCAAAAAACTAGAGATAAGTATAGCCGTGTTCGGGCTTCTTTACAAAAAAAAGCATCTCAGGGCACGAGATCATCTAGACGTAGAGCTAGACAGATTTTGAAACGGTTATCGGGGCGCGAAAGAAGATACCAAACCTGGCTTAACCATAATATCTCAAAAGCGATTATTAATGAGGCCAAACAGACTCAATCCTTTGTTTCAATCGAAGATTTAACAGGGATTCGCGAACGGACTAACTCTCAACCCAGAAACAAGACTGAAAGAAGAAGGTCTAATTCTTGGGCTTTTCATCAGTTAAGAACGTTTCTCGAATACAAAGGAATCTCCGAAGGGATTGAGGTAGTTGCCGTCAATCCAGCCTATACGAGCCAAAGTTGCCATTGTTGGCAAGCATATCGGTGTCAGAAACGAGAAGAAATTTAAGTGCAGCTATCAAGTCTGTGGTTGGATTGGTGATGCCGACGAAAATGGCTCGAAGATGATTGCATTATTGGGGGCGAGTGTAAGCCGTCCTAGAGGTTCTGAGTTGTTGTCTTGTACAATCGCTCAAGAGCTACCAAAAGCCCCCACTACAACGTTAGCTTAGTGGCGGGTAGTTTACACAAATTCTTGGTAGAGAAGCCCGGTTCATCCAAGCCGCAGACATTCGATCGACCTGACGGGGAAATTGCAAAAAACCTCTCGAACATCCGTACAATATTTTCAACAAACCGCACAAAATCTATCGAACATTCGTACAATATTTTCAACAAACCGCACAAAATCTATCGAATATTCGCACAATACTGATAACTTTTCGTGCTAAATTATACCGACGTGTCGCTCAAAAAAATCGCTGTTTTTCAGGGCAATAGCAGGACGAAGTACGGGCGAAACGTGGAGCAAGTACACTCGAAGTACGGCCGAAACGCGACGAAAAAGATCGGTTTCATTTTGACCGTAATTCGTCCGTACTTTGCCCGTACTTCGAGTGCACTTCGTCCGTACTTTGTCCCTACTTTGCACGCTTTAGGAGCGTTTCGGTTACATAAGTTAACAAAGAATAAAACTCCTGCTCTGCAAGGAATACAGGAGTTTTTTGCTACCTGGGACTGGCAGGAAAAACGGGCAGGCTTTGCCGCTCGATCGGGATTCGGGCGAATGCTGGCCCTGGGGATGGAGCCGAAACTTTCCGTCCCTACACACTCCGCTTGAAGCTGTTGTTTGCTGTTTCAATTATCTAATACTGGGGGCATCGAAATCGCAGTTTTTCGATCGCCTTCCGGGACTTAAAAATTGGGGTATTTTTGCTGTTTTTGACGGCCGCCAACTAATTAAATGCCTCATGAAGCTGTTCGGTTGTGAGGTTGTTTTTTACGGAGGGCGATCGAACCCGCTTCATCGATCTTTCTTGGCAAGTGCGATCTTTCTTGGCAAGTGCGCTCGAGCCCGCAAGTGCTAACAAATCCATAAGTGCGCTCGAACCCTCAAGTGCGCTCGAACCCGCAAGTGCTAACAAATCCATAAGTGCGCTCGAACCCTCAAGTGCGCTCGAACCCGCAAATGCGCTCGAACCCGCAAGTGCTAACGAATCCATCAGTGCGATCTTTCTTGGCAAGTGCGCTCGAACCCACAAGTGCGATCTTTCTTGGCAAGCGCTAACGAATCGGCAAGCGCTAACGGATCCATACGTACAGCAGCCGCATTTGCTCCCGCTATTCGTTTTGATATCTCAATATCGAATCGAAACGGCACACTCAAAATACAGCTTAATTCGCTACATTGGAACGCACAACCCGCGCTAAAAAACCAAAATCATAACAACAGAAAACCCCCATCAATCGGGGGATAAGTCGCCGCTGCAAAACTAACGACATTCCAATTATCCCATCTAATTTTACGTTACTGCCTGCCGATCGCAAGCACTAATCCCGCCGCGATGCCACCCACGGCAATTGCTGCAAAATCTGGTTTGAGTATCGTTCCAAATACAGAGCCAACTATCAGCGCAACAACGAGAGTCAGGAGAGCGTACTTTTGCCTGTATTACGGTTGAATTATACGCAACAACAGGGATTAAAAAGTATCGCTATTTCTTCTTATGAAGGCCAGTTATTTAGCTCCTATTTTTGCATAAATGCTTCTTTAGTCTCACCATAAATGGGTTTGCGGTTCTTACCTGTTACTTTCACGATAGTTTCTCCAATTCTCGCTTTTTAACGCCATTCTTCTCAGCTTGTTGCAAAGTTTGTCGTGCCAAATCGGGGCCGTCTCCTCCACCTTTCCACCTTCTCGGTTTCAAGTGTCCGTAGCAGCTAATATCGCTCCAATTAGCTGGGTCTGCGTAGGCTGATAACGCAAAGCGGTAAAGTTCTAAAATCTCGTCTTTGTTATCCGATTTCTGCCAGGGTAATTTAGGTAATTTCATATCAGTTACTCCAGTATTTTTCCAAAAGTTGATTCGAGCAAATCGTACCAATGTTTAGCTTTCCCAAATGCCTTACCTCCCGTACCGCAGCAAAAAACATCCCTGCTAGTTGCAGTCACTCCCAACTTGAGGATTTTTAAACCCAACCAAAGTGCCTTATCTGGTTGAGCGTTCAACAGTGCAATCACTTCACTAACTCGCTCTACTTCGCTACTTCCCCGATTGCTCAGTAACGCCATCACCCTCGTCAACGCCTTCGAGCGCTCTGCTTCGGGAAGTAGTGAAGTAGTGCTGGAATCCAAGTAAGGTAATACTTCACCAGCTTCACCCGTTACTTTTTCGGCTTCATTAGGGGATGAAGTAAAAGTATCATCTGGTGCAGTAACTTCACCCGCATTCAAATCCTCATTCCAGGATTCAATCAGTCGTTTCTTGGCTAATTCCCACAGTTTTTGGGATTCTTCAATTTCCTGAGGGGTTGCCAATTCAGTTGTTTGAACTGTTTCAGCATTGACGGAAGTTTCTGTTTGAGATGGCGGTTTCGGAAGCTCTCGCTTCCATTCGCTCAAATCGGGTACGATTGCCGGGAATTCTCCCAATTCGCAGCTAATCCATGCCGCTCTATTCCCCAACGATTCCAAGTAATCTCGCACTTGTTGGTATTTGGCATATTGTTCCGAATCCTTGGGATATTTGTTGCGGTAGGATTCGCATTCTTCGACAGCAAACTTGCCCATATAAATGCTGCAAAAACACTCCGCTAAATCGCTCTCATCCTCTAATCCCCACGTTACCACCTGCCGTCCCTGAGCCAGAGCAAAGATGCGGATGTTGGTTTCGCGGGCTAGAGTAATCATATCGCCCATAATCTGTTTGGCAGAAGGCGATACGATTTGCTTGATTTTGCGATCGACAATCGCTTTGATATTCTTGCTAATCGCTCTCCATTCATCAATGCCCACATTCCACATTGGGGAACCAATCCCCTCTGCCATCAATGCAGTACGGCGGATTCTTTCAGACTGCAAAGTTTCCAAAGTTTTGCGAATAGCATTATAATTCTCTGGAACTCCAATTACCTCTAATCCAGTCCATTGATGCGGTTTGCGTTTGATGGTGATTACTGTTTTTCTCTGGGATGGCATCACATCCATCAACCAATCAAATAGCGTGGTTTTTCCACCGTTTGTGGGCGCAACTCCTCTAATGTGGGGGAACATCCCTGGGGAATCGCGGAACTGTTTCCAATCAAAGAATTTAACTCCATCATTTGGAGTTATTGGTAGTTCTACGCCCAATAATTGATTGCTGTTTTGTGATGCTTGGGTTTCATCCTTCGACTTTGATTCAATTTCACTCGGGTTTGACTCTGCAACAGGCAAGGCCCCTGCAACAGGCATTGATTCTGCAACAGGCTTTGACTCTGCGGCTGTCAAAGCTTCCAGCAATTCGGGGTTTTTTTCCAAATAGAGCGTGTTGTAGCCGTCGTAAAGTTCGCGCTTGAAATCCTTAACTCTCAAATCAGAGGCGATCGCCGTTTTCTGGATTTCTTCTTCATCCAAAATATCGCTGGTAGTTGCTTCTAATTGCTTCTGTCTCGCTTCTTCTGCGGCGGCAAGTTCATCTATTTTTCGGGAGCGCTGCGCTCCGGCGCTCGATGCGAAATAACCGGCACCGAAGCTGGCGGCGGCGGCAGCACCGGCCAGCACTCGCACCAACCCGGTTCCCCGGTGCTCCTTGACGAACTTGGCAGTCTTGGGATAGCGCGTACCCGAGACTACAACGGGGGTGCAGGGATTTGTAATGCCGTCGCAATAGCTGGCGTGCGCGTCGAAGTAGCCGAACAAGCTCAACCCGCCACAACCGACACCGACAATCAAAGTGGCGATCGCGATTTTCATTAGCTCGCCCCCCGTTTTTTGTTAAACTTCGTCCAAGCCAAGTTCAATAAGACCGAAAAGCCGATAAATGCTCCCACCTGCCACAGCGGCATCAATCCGAAAGTTACTCCTAAAGGCTTCGTGGCCAGCAACCACGCGCTATCCCAAAATGCGACGGCAGATCCCAGGATTGCCAGCAACCCGCTAATCCGCCGCATTGAAAGGGCGTAAGTTGTCGGATTCTCCGGCTTCACTCCCATCAAAAACGCAGCCAATAAAATCGATGCTATTAGCACGATAGGAGCCGATACAATCCTGGATAAGTGAGCGATTGACACACCGCAGAAAAACCAAAAACAGTGACCGCAAAGGCTGCTTAAGTCTCTGAGAAATTTCGTTCGATTTGACTCTTTTACGATTGCTTGCGGTTGCGCGCTCTCCGTCGGTGCGGGAGGATTTTGAGGTTTGGGGATGAGAAATGGTGGCAACTGCATGGTTATTTCCCTATGGTTATCAATGGATAATTGACAATTGATAATTGATAATTGATAATTAATTAGGGCTTGCTGAATAAAAGTAGGAAGCTTGTGAGATAAGGGGTTTAAGCTTTTTTTGATTGAATGAGTGCAAGTTAGAGGATTGTAGAGGCTCAAAACCCTTGCAATGAAAGTTGTTAATTTCTGGCTTGCATTTGGGAATTCAGCAATGAACCTACTATTTTTTAAGCTGTGTAGCCTTGTGTTTCCACTACGTACATTTTTTCAGCAAGTCCTAATTAGTTTGGTCTAAAACCTCTCCTTTAAATGAGAGAAATTAAAACAAATATTTCTAATTTTTAATCTTTTTCTTTTGAGGAGATGCAATTGTCAATTATCCATTATTAATTATCAATTATTGAATTCCCTGTGCTTGTTTCCCTATGGTTATTTTCCTGAGAAAAAGTCAAAAGCTTTGCCGCCCCATTTTTTAATCCAGCTAGCACCTTCGCTGCTACGTACAGCGGTTGCCGTACCGGTATTGCTTGAGGGAATCAGTTGGGGAGAGGATGACGGCGGCAGGGCGTATTTTCCCCTCGAACCGTAAGCGATCAAATCTTTAAACCTGCGTTTTTCTTCGCTTCTTGCTTCTTTGGTTTCTTGTTGTGCGGAAAAATTAGCTTCTTCCTGTTCGGGTTTTTTATCTAAAGCTTCTTTCCTCCGCTTCAATCGATTGGCCATTACCTTGAGGGAAGTGGTGAGATCGTATTCTGCTAAGTCGCTGTAATCGGTTAATTCTTGGTCGAGCAACCTGACTGCAACGTCCGAATCTTTAGCCAGCATTTTTGTGTTGTTTTGCCAGCCTTTCCATGCCAAGAATACGTCGAGGGTAGCTTTGTCGATCGTCTCCATGCCCTTAGCGCCTGATTTGACGCAGCGGGCTACAAATTCGTTGTATTTGACAACGCCGTCGATGTAGTCGTTGACGTGTTTTTCTAATTTGTCGAGGTTGTCAACCAGCAGCTTGATTTTCTCAACAGAATCTACGAATGCCCCCAATTCTTCTTCGGACATCCCGGCAAAGGCTGACGGATCAAAGCCGTAGTATCCTTGAAAAGTGGTTAACATGGAAGGTGCGGTATCAAATGCTTTAACCTTTCCGACTAGGGCTGGTGCGATGGCTCCACCGCCCGTGTATTTGACAATTGCATTCACGGTTTTTCTCCTTTACTTTACATTCCTTCTCTTTGTGCTGTTTGCTCGATCGCGGCTTTGAGAACGGGGTAGGAATTCAAGAGCCGGACAGATACCAATCGCACCACTTTATTGCTTGGGAAAAAGCTTCATTTTTGTCGAAGCAAATGGCGCTTTCTATTTGGCGGCCGTTTTCGCAGACTTTCCACCTGCATTGCCTGCTGCGAACGATTTTTACGGTCAAT
This sequence comes from Microcoleus sp. CAWBG27, assembly GCF_020883145.1. NCBI lineage: Bacteria > Bacillati > Cyanobacteriota > Cyanophyceae > Oscillatoriales > Microcoleaceae > Microcoleus > Microcoleus sp. CAWBG27. The sequence continues at coordinate 1,132 of NZ_JAHREU010000112.1, read as the reverse complement.
CCCTGCTTGTATTCGTAGGTACCATTCTCTTCCGTTTTCTGAAGGATTTCGCCCCGATGTTTCAGTTCGTCAAAGGTGGCATCGTGGATTGAATTCAGGAGATTTGTTGGCAATATTCTTGCAATGGTGTCGAACATTTTTTGGCTCGGTTTTCAGTACGGGTTTCAGTACAGGTTATTGAATTGCAGCCACTTTAACTCAATACCGTTTACTTAAGGCAGGCGTGGGAGTAAAACCCTATGGAAACTAGATATGGAGATTGCTTCGTTTCTCTGTTCGGACTATCCTAAGTAAGCTGTATTGCAATAACTGGTGCTGTTTGATTTGATTTGGTTGGGTTTGGTGTTGGTGTTGCGAGTTTGTCAAAAAAGCAATTTAATAAATCCCTCAGTATTGATTGTCTTGCGAGTCGGTAATTCACACTCAGTAAGTTTTTTGACAGGGACGAAACAGCCAAATATCGTGCTTACTTGCCTCCCAATGACGGTGCGAATTGATAGTTGTTGTTTGTGCTGTTGTCGATATTCTGGTCGCCTCGAACTACCGTCGGAGGTAAATCTTTTACGGCTTGCTTGTAACCGTCGTGGTAAGAAGACTTGACCAAATAAACCAGCATTACGGGAATGGCTGCAAACAGGAGTGACGCACAAATTGCGGAGAGTTTGTCAGACATAGTTCTTACCTCATTTTTTATTGGTTGCTATTTTTCACAGGAGGCATCAAAAAGTGGATGAACTGTTGACTTAAGTCACTGCTTGTTGTCGGCTGTCTTAGCCTCAAGTTACTGCTCATTGTCGGCTGTTTTAGCGTCACATTACCACTTGTTTTTGGCTGTTTTAGCGTCACATTACCACTTGTTTTTGGCTGTTTTAGCGTCAGATTACCGCTGACTATTTGCTGTTTTAGCGTCAGATTACCGCTGACTATTTGCTGTTTTAGCATCAAATTACTGCTAATTTCAGGTCGTGTAATTTCAACCAAAAAACTATCGCTAACTGCTGGTTTAGCGGCTCTTCTGGCTTTTTGGTGAAAAGTGTATAATGAGATACTACTAATTGATTTCTACCGTATGGATCTTCATCTTGACAGACTGCTTAATCTACCCGATGTTACTGTTGAAAGTTGCATCCAA
>NZ_JAHREU010000111.1:0-13333 GCF_020883145.1 Microcoleus sp. CAWBG27 | reverse complement strand
CTTAATTTAGCTGAATTTAACAAGCTTCTGTGACGCTAACACTGCATAATTTCAGCCCAAAATAGTTTGGCTTCCCAGTTTTTATAACTGATAAAAAAATCCGACCCACATCTGCGGAATGTGGGCTGTAACAGAGGATGACAACATAAGTCACCTATCGGAACTTAAAGTAAAGGTGGAAGCTAAGGAAGCAGGGTTCAGGGCTAACTCAGCAAGTAAATTGATATCAGCCCTAAAGGTGATTTTTGACAAGCTGTAGCCCCCAAAATAGCCACCCACACACCGCCCTCCCTCGGGGCGGTTTTTCGTGACGCACCATCAGCTAGAATCTATCTAGAAAGCTATGACCCACAAGTAAGCTAGCTCAGCGCCTGAAACGACGCAAATACGTTAGGTAAATAGAAAAAGTCTAGAAAGTAGAGTCAGAATGGCTGGAAAGGTATGTTTTAGGTAAATTTCCACATCGCTGCTGGTTGTGCAAATAACCAGTTTCCCGCAACTCGCGACTGAAGCTGTTGTCACAAAGTAAACAATTTCCCATAAAGTCCTGGAAAATAGCGTCAAAATCAGGCAGTATATATCAAGAGTAAAAAATATTACCAGCGACGATCAAATATGTCACGCCGCGAAAAGCTTGCGAAATCCTGCAAGTCTGAGAGAAAACTCTTAGAAACAGGGAGCTTGCCGACAAAATATCAGCAATCAGAACCCCCTCCAACCAACGACACTAGGACATTGACAGCGTTCTCGGAACAGGACACAACCGAGTTATCGCCATCTACGCAAGAGTCAGTAGCTACAAATAACGAGAACACCTCGAACGACAAGTCAGCTACCTCCAAAATATCTACCCGCAAGCGGTCGTCTTCAAAGACATCGTCGCGGGCCTCAACTTCAAAAGAAAAGCACTGCTTGCCCTTTTGGGACAAGTCATGTCAGGAAATATCTCAACAATTGTGGTTGGACACCAAGACAGACTCGCAAGGTTGGGTAGCGACCTCATCAAATGGCTCTGCGAGCCAAACAATTGCCAACTCATGGTTCTCAGTAGAAACGAGCTGTCTTGTGAACGAGAAATGGTTGAACATATCCTTGCCATCATCCACGTCTTTAGTTGCCGAATCTACTCCCGGCGTAAATACAAATCTACTATCAAAGAAGATTCGAGTTTACCCAGAAACGGAGTTAGCAGCGAAATGGAGGACTTGGATTGCAGCAAGTAGATGGTGTTACAATCAAGCAATTGCTATCCTGAAAACAGAAAAGATTGGCAAGTATGACCTCAGAAAAAAGATTATGGACTCAGCTCCAATCTGGGTGTCCGAGCAACCTTACAACCCACGACAAATGGCAGTATTCCAAGCTTTTGAGGCACAAAAAGCTGCTAAAAAGTCAAAGGGTATCGCCAAATTTAGAAGCCGATTTGACCGTTCCCAGACTATCAGGTTTCAAGTCAGTAACTGGAAGTCTGGAACTTTTTACCCGCAAGCAACCAAAGGATTATCATTTAAAGTATCCGAACCAATTGCAGATGTAATGGAACATGAGCCAACGCTGTCACTAATCAATGGGCAATGGTTTATCTGCTATGCAGTTGATACCGCAAAGTCTCTGCAAAACGAAAGCAGTTTAGCTATCGCCTTAGACCCTGGCGTTAGAACGTTTTTGACTGGATTTGACGGCAGTGATATCTTGGAGATAGGAAAAAATGATATTGGTCGTATCTACCGACTAGCAAGACATTTAGACAAATTGATGTCAAGAATAGGGCTGCACAAAGGAGGACAATTCAAACGATTGAGGTATTGCTTGAGAAAGTCAGCGACCCAGATTCGGATTCAGATTAAAAACTTAGTCAACGAGTTACACAAGAAGGCTGCTAAATACTTGGTGACCAAGTATAAAATTATTTTTTTGCCGACTTTTGAAACGCAGCAGATGGTAAAAAAGGGGAAACGAAAATTAGCGACAAAAACAGCTAGAGCCCTGGTCACTTTGAGCCATTATAGGTTCAAACAAATGTTGAAGCATCAAGCATCCAAATCTGGTTGTATTGTAGTAGACGTGACCGAAGAATACACATCCAAGACTTGTTCAAAATGTGGACACATTCACACAAAATTAGGTGGGTCTAAAAAGTTTAAATGTCCAGAATGCGGACACACTCTGGACAGAGATGTAAATGGCGCTTTCAATATTTTATTGAAAGCTTTGAGAGATACCTCCTTGACGGGAGAGCTTGCAGCTTTCTCTATCTTGCCATACACAGTAAGTTTGGGCTTAGTCCTAGATTTACCGGGTTAAATGTATCTGGCAGCTTTAATTAGCATTTTTAATTAGGATTAAAGTTCAGTACACTCAGGGATAGATACTATACCAAAATCTCATGGAAACTTTTGAGGCGGACGCTAAACCGATCGCCAACTTAGCTAATCGACAGCAGCAAGGTACAAAACAACTGGACAATAGCACAATTCAAGAGTTCGATCGAGCCATGATGCGCCGCTGCATAGAATTGGCCCGCCGCGCCCTCGGCAAAACCGCACCCAACCCCCTCGTCGGTTCCGTAGTTGTCCGAGACGGTAAGATTGTCGGCGAAGGGTTCCATCCCGGTGCCGGCCAACCTCACGCCGAAGTGTTTGCACTCCGGGAAGCGGGGGAACTTGCCGCCGGAGCGACTGTTTACGTGAACCTGGAACCTTGCAACCACTACGGCCGGACTCCTCCCTGTTCCGAAGCTTTAGTTAAGGCTAAGGTGGCAAAAGTAGTGGCTGGGATGGTCGATCCAAATCCATTGGTAGCTGGCACTGGGCTGGCGCGATTGCGGGATGCTGGCATTGAAGTGGTGGCGGGAGTGGAAGGAGAAGCTTGTCAGAAACTCAACGAGGCTTTCGTACACCGGATTTTGTACCGCCAGCCTTTCGGAATTTTGAAATATGCGATGACTTTAGACGGTAAAATTGCTACTACTACCGGTCACAGCGCTTGGGTGACAGGCGAAGAGGCTCGGAGCGAGGTACATCGGGTGCGTGCCGGCTGCGATGCGGTGATTGTTGGGGGAAATACGGTGCGTCTAGATAATCCGAAACTAACAAGCCACCAGCCTGACAGAAACAATCCCTTGCGGGTGGTAATGAGCCGCTCTCTGGATTTGCCGAAGTCGGCTTGGTTGTGGGAAACCTCCGTAGCGGCTACTTTGGTACTGACTGAGCCTGGGGTTAAGCCGGAATTTCAGGAATTTTTGATCGCCAAAGGGGTGGAAGTTGTGGAGTTGTCAACGCTGACACCGACTAATGTAATGACTTATTTGTACGATCGATCTTTTATGTCTGTACTGTGGGAGTGCGGCGGCACTTTGGCGGCTTCGGCAATTGCTGAAGGTGCAGTGCAGAAAATTATGGCTTTTATTGCTCCTAAAATTGTCGGCGGCCAAGGTGCTCCAACTCCTGTGGGAGATTTGGGCTTTTCAGCAATGACTGATGCTTTGACTTTGGAGCGGGTTTCTTGGCACGCGGTGGGTGCAGATTGTGTGGTGGAAGGCTATTTTAAAATTAAAGATTGAAAGTTAAAAGCGAGTCTTTTTAGTTTTGATTTTTAACTTTATAACTCCTTTTATGACTGAAATTCTGGTTTGGAGTTTGATGGTTGGCAGTCTCGGCTTGGAGGCTGCGATTCTAGGTGTCTTGGTGAGCCGCGAGCAATTGGCTGCGGGGCAAAAATGTGATGAGGAGGAGGAAGTTTTGACTCGGTACGAATCTCAAGAAGATAATTTGACTGCGCCTGAAAATGCGATCGCCAATGGCAATCCAAAATCCGATCGCAATCCTGATGATTTGACAGTTTGGGAGTACAAGATTGTCCGGGCTAGCAGCGATTTATTTCGCAATCCGGCGATTTTTCACAAGCTGTGTCGGGAAGAGGCGGAAGTTGGCTGGGTTTTGCTCGAAAAGCTCGATGACAGGCGGGTGCGGTTCAAACGTCCGATCGCGCTGAGGGATGCCCCGAGGTCGAATTTACCAACGTTTGACCCTTACCGCAGTCATTACGGCCCGATGTCGAATGCGATGACTTGGGCGGTGGCGATCGTGTTTTTGAGTGCGATCGTCCTTCCTGCTGTTTTGGGCTATGCTTTGGTGTCGGCTACTCTGACTAGAAGTCGCTCTAATTGGCCTCCGACACCGATTCAATCCATGCCTTCTCCCGGCGGCCCAACAACTAATAATTGAAACTTTGGGGAATGGGTAATTGGGAAGCTTGTTTTATAGCAAGTCTAAATCATTTGTGAACCAGGTTTGTTTGACGAACCGCGAAGGCGCGAAGTTCGCGTTCGGCGAAGCCGTTCCCGAAGGGTAGGAAGATAAGAAAAGAGTGTGTGTTCGCTTGATGGATTTAGGATTGCTATAGGGTGCATCTGGTTTTGACAAGGGCGAAGCATTTCGGCACATAATTTATCAGTGAGAATCAGATATTTACTGCCGAAATACTTCGCCCCTACGAGTATATTTTCAAAAATGAGATGCACCCGGCTAAGGTACGTAGTTGCGCTTCAGCGCTCTTTCCGGCGTTGCTGATTTGATGTAGGAAAATTATTTGCTATGATACTGAAACCTCTGTAAAGACGTAACAATGCTACGTCTCTACATTCCTATTCATACCTGAATTCAGCAATGCGCTCTTTCCTAATATTATAAAGAGCGCTAAAGCGCAACTACGTACCTAATACGTTAATTTGATTTTAAGTTTGGGGCGGTATTACTGACGGAGCGGATAGCAATCTTAAGTTGTAATCTGTATCGCCTTGAAATTGAGAAACGCGGACAAAATAAGTCCCCGCAGGCAATGCACCATTACTGATAACTTGTTCGGAAGTTATACCTAAATTGTTAGATGAAGCAATAATATCATCTAATCCAACGACGCCGTTACCGTTGAGATCCTGAATTAATTCTACATCCACATCTGCACTCAAACCATCTACTGTTGCACTAAAAAGGCTCGGAGTATTCAGGATGAAACTGTAAATGTTTGCTGCTTGGGTAGCGCCGACAAAATCGCTCGCAATTAGACTGTCTGTGAGAATTCCCAAATTTTCGGCTGCGCTCAAATCGTCGGCGGGAGCGGGGAGAGTGCTCAACAATCCTTCTTGTTGACCGAATTGAATGTAATGGTCGATCGCACTTTTGACTGCACCGCTGCTGACTGCTCCTGCGATCGCCGGATATCTTTCTAGATAAAACTTGGGATCGAAGAAAATGCTGGCTTTGCGGTTTTCAAATTGACCGACTTTCAAGTAGTGTTCAAAGGCGCTAAATTGATTGGTTTGGACTGCTGTTTGCACATCCGGGTTGCTTGTTAAATAAAAACCCACATCGAAGAAAGGGTTGGGGTTCCGCCGTTCAAATTGACCGAATTTAATCAAGTGCTGGGCGCCGGAAAATTTGTTTTTTTCGGCTGACACTGTGACATCTGAATTGGTGTCTAAATAATAGCTGGCGTCAAACAGGGCATTAGGATCGCGATTTTCAAATTGACCAATTTTTTCGTAGTGATCGAAGGGAGTCGATACTGTGCCTCTGGCGACTGCTACGGCGACATCTGGGTTGTTTTCAAGATAAAATTTGCTGTCGAACAGTGTTCTCAGGGTTAGCATTATTAAAAAAATCTCTTTGTACTTTAATCTGGAAAGTGCACAATCAAATTCGATCGAGAATCCAGTTTACATCATTTTTTTTGTGAGGGCGTCTCAATTATGGCTAAATCTGCACTGATGACAATGCTACGGCGCGCTGCGATTATTGCCCAAAAATCGAGGGAAACGGGCATTCCGGCTGATGAGTTACTGGGGATGCTGGCAGATCGCACTCCCAATTTTCCCATATCTCGGCGCGGGTTGCTGCATGGGGGTTTAGCTGCTGCGGGGGCTGTCGCTGCTGCGACTTTTACCCGCGAGGGAGCTTTTGCTCAGCAGCGCGGACGATCGCCCATTTTGGTTGTAGGTGCCGGAATTGCTGGTTTGACGGCTGCCTATCGGCTGCGCCAGGGGGGCGTGCGTGCCGATATCATTGAGGCAACTAACCGCGTGGGGGGGAGGATTCGCACGGTGCCTAAGGTGGCTGGAACGCAGATTTTCGCGGATGTGGGGGGAGAATTTATTGATACCGGCCATACTACTTTGATTTCCCTGGCGTCGGAATTGGGTTTGCGGGCGATCGACTTAGTTAACGTACAGCGGGCCTTTGTAAAGGATACTTTTTTCTTTCAAGGGCGCCGATTTTCTGTAGCGCAAATAATCGCAGATTTTGCGCCGCTAGCCAGTAAAATCAATGCTGATTTAAAGTCAGTTGGAGATGAATTTAGCTATCAAGATTTTACGGAAGCTGCGGAAAGATTGGACAATCTTTCGATCGCTGAATATCTAGAGCAAGGTAATACTAGCACGATTGTCCGGCAGTTGCTGCGCGTTGCTTACGCCACTGAATTCGGCAGAGATCCTGAGGAACAGTCGGCGTTGAATCTGCTGTTTTTGATAGGTACTGAAGCTGACAGTTTTCAATTGTACGGTAACAGCGACGAGCGCTATCAAATTGATGGCGGCAACAGTCAAATTGTCAACCGTTTAGCGGATAGGTTGTCTGGTTCGATCGAGACGGGGACAATTTTGGAAGCGATTACTCTGTTGCCGGATGGCCGCTATCGGGTGAATTTGCGATCGGGACAAAGCGCGATCGATCGCACTTACGAACGAGTTTTATTAGCTTTGCCCTTCAGCACTCTGCGAGACGTTAAAATTAACGTACCTTTGCCCCAACCGAAGCGCAGGGCGATCGAGCAGTTGGGCTACGGTACTAATTCTAAGTTAATTACCGGCTACCGCAGCCGAATTTGGCGAGATACTTATCAATCGACTGCTTCTGTGTTTACCGATTTAGGATTCCAAAACACCTGGGAAGCTACGCCTTTTGCTCCTACTGCTAATGCTTTAGTTACTGAGTTTACAGGAGGAAAGCAGGGTTTGGCGATCGGTGCGGGAACTCCCGAAGAGCAAGCACAAAGATTTTTGGGACAATTTGATAGAGTTTTCCCCGGAGTTAGAAACTTGAGAACCGGCAAAGCTGTCCGAGCTTTTTGGTCGGGAGAACGTTTTTTTAAAGGTTCTTATTCCTGTTATTTAGTCGGACAGTGGACGCAAATGTATGGCGTAGAAGGCGAACGATTTGGCAATTTATATTTTGCTGGGGAACACACTTCGCTGGAAAATCAAGGTTACATGGAAGGCGGTTGCGAAACTGGACAAAGGGCGGCTGTGGAAATTTTGCAAGACTTGGGTTTAATCGCTTCTGCTGATGCTGTGAATGCTCGAACTGCAAGCAGTTTGAACCAGCGCCGTCCCAGTCGGAAAGTTCCCGGAGCGCGGAATCTTCGCAATAGGAAGCCGAGGATTAGATAATCCAGTTTAGGTACGTAGTTGCGCTTAAGCGCTCTTTCCTAATATTATAAAGAGGGCTAAAGCCCAACTACATACCTTAATTAATTATGAGAGTTCCGTTGATACTAAACTTATCAATATTGCTAATCTCGCAAATCTCAGCTAGCCCTTTGCTGGCAGATTCTACAAATACCAAAATTCAAATTTCACAAATTGACGAACCGTTTTGCTACATGAAAACCCCCGACGGCAAAACCGTAGACTTAGGGAAACTTTGCGAAAAACTGCCAACTCCTAAAACCGCTCAAACTTGCGTTGCTGGTGCAAACATGGCGGCAAAAGTATCAATTGCCCAGGCAAATTATGATGGCAAAATTTTTAGCGGTAAAGTGTTCAATCAAGGCTGCAAAACAATCAAGAATGTGAAAGTCAATTATGAAGTTTTGGACGAGTCAGGTAATTTAATTGATAACGGATTTATCGACACTCTACCAGCTACTCTGGCACCCGGAGAGTCAGCAGCCTTTCGGGGCGCAGTTGTCGCGGGGACTAAGGTGCAGGCGACTCATGCAGATGCTCAGGAATGATTGTCGAGTGTTTAGCCGATCGCTGCTATCATATTTTGGCTCAGATATCTCTAATTATCGCTCAAAGGTCGGCTCGCGCTTGGATCAAGGTACGTACTTGCAATCTTTGCGCTTTTTCCTAATCTTATAAAGAGCGCTCAAGCGCAACTACGTACCTAATTTGTCTGACGACAATAAAACCACCCTGCCTAAATCCCCGTCAATTCGGGGGACGAAAGAGAATAATCTTGTCCCCCCCCTTATTAAGGGGGGTTAGGGGGGATCTCCGGGTTTGAAAATACCCTATGGGGATGGAAATGCGTAAATCCTAATCTCTAAAAACAGAACTTGCGAGGGCAAAATATCTTGAAAACTCGATCGACATACTGGCAAATCTTACCCTACCTCCGTCCCCAAAAACAAACCATCGGTAAAGCATTAGCTTGTACCGTAGTCTTTACCATATTTTGGCCGATAATCGCGTGGCTGGTTGGCGAAACAGCCAAATTTATAGGAAAAGGAGATTTACAAGGATTCGCGCAAATTGCGGCACTCAGCGCAGTTATATTTTTGATTCGCGGTACAGCCCAGTACGGTCAAGATACGCTGATGGCAAAAGCAGCCTTGACTATTGCTTTAGAAATTCGTAAAAAAGTCTACTCCCACCTCCAAAAACTCGATATCGGCTACTTTGAAACCGCCAAAACCGGAGACTTATCCTACCGCCTCACAGAAGATATCGATCGGATTGGTGAAGTTGTAAATAAATTTTTTCATCAGTTTATTCCTTGTGTGTTGCAGCTAATTGCAGTCATGGGATATATGATTTATCTCAACTGGCAATTAACCTTGGGTGCATTAATTATTGCACCGCTGATGGCAATCTTAATTGGCTGGTTTGGCGAAAGACTGCTGAGTTATTCGCGCCAAAGTCAAAATCGCATTTCTGATTTATCAGCTTTGCTGACAGAAGTATTTAGCGGCATTCGTTTAATCAAAGCGTTTGTAGCGGAAGATTACGAAATTGCCCGCTTTGCAGAAGAAGCGGAACAAAACCGCCGCGCGAAGTATTTGTCGGAAAGAGTAAAAGCACTTCAGTTCGTCGTAGTTGGCTTTCTGGAAGCGATGAGCGTAATTTTGCTGTTTTTCCTCGGTGGTTGGCAAATTGCTCAAGGAAACCTCACTGGTACGCAATTTATCAGTTATATCGCAGGAGTAGCACTGTTAATTGACCCGATCGCAATTACCACTGCAAATTACGGCGATTTCAAGCAGGGAGAGGCTTCTAGCGATCGCATTTTTGAGCTTTTAGCCATTGAATCTACGGTAGTCGAGAAGCCGGGTGCGATCGAACTTCCCCATGTTACCGGAAAAGTCGAATACCGCAATATTAATTTTGCCTACCCTTCTCAACCTCTACTTGATAAGGAGGGAAAACAGCTTCAACCCCCCCTTGATAAGGGGGGGCAAGGGGGGGTTCCGATTTTGCAAAGTATGAGTTTGCTGGTACTTCCTGGAGAAATGATAGCCCTTGTCGGCGCATCCGGTGCGGGAAAAACTACGTTAGTAAATTTGTTGCCCAGATTTTACGATCCGCAAGCTGGACAAATTTTTATTGACGGGATTGATATTCAAGATGTGACATTAAATACACTGCGCCGACAAATCGGAATTGTGCCGCAAGAAACTATTTTATTTTCGGGTACAATTGCTCAAAATATTGCTTTTGGTCAGTCTTATTATGAACTAAAAGATGTGCAAAAAGCGGCGGAAATTGCCAACGCCCATCAATTTATCAGCGAGTTTCCCGACGGTTATCAAACTTGGGTGGGGGAAAGGGGAGTAAACTTATCTGGCGGTCAAAAACAAAGAATTGCGATCGCCCGCGCAGTTTTGCTAGATCCGCGAATTCTGATCCTCGATGAAGCTACTTCAGCGCTAGATTCGGAGTCGGAAGCTTTGGTGCAGGAGGCCTTGGAAAGATTGATGCGCGATCGCACTGTGTTTATTATCGCGCACCGTTTGGCGACTGTACGGAAAGCCGATCGCATATTAGTGCTCGAAAAAGGTAGAGTGATGGAATCGGGGACGCACGAGGAATTGCTCGAAAAGGGCGATCGATATGCTCGTTATTATGCTCAGCAATTCAGTCAGTAGGGTACTTTGATATTATTTTTGAGCGAGATGTAGGGGTGAAGCATTTGGGCGGTAATTTATGAATCAAATGCGATATTTTATGTCCAAATGCTTCACCCTCCGGCGCGCGAGTTCCTGTTGTTTGTAAGATTTACGGTGATGTACGATTAATTTTGGGATAGATGAGGTTCTCATGGTTCGTTTGTGTGGTTTGGGCGAAGCATTCGGATATTTTAATTCGGGTTTTTCTAGTATATTGTCGCCCGAATGCTTCGCCCCTACGGGGATTTGCGTAACACCGAAACCCAAGAAACCGGGTTTTTAGCCGAATCTACTGGACACAACGAAGTATTCTGGAAAAAACCCGGTTTCTGACTGCCCGCGCGTAAATGCTGTCAACAACCTTGGTTGTAATCCGTATTGCTGACTGCATAATTCCTCCTTTGCAACGATCAATTTTCCACAGCCCCTAAAGCTTTAAGCGTGGCTTTTTCAACTTCCGTTAAACCCGTAACGCCCGCGATATTCATCTCCTCATAAGGTCGATCGCTTTTTAGTCTTTTGATGCACTCACCAGTCTCAAAATCCCAAAGTCTAATTGTGCCATTCCGACTGCAAGCAGCAATAGTTTTTCCATTTGAATTGAAGGCAACAGAGTTAATTCTACTGGTATGACCTTGCAAAATTTTGAGACATTCACCTGTACGGATATCCCATAGTCTTACCGTTCCATCTACACTTCCACTAACAACTATTTCACTAGAAGAACTAAAGGCAACTGAACGTATCCAATCAGTATGCCCCTGTAAGATTTGAAGGCATTCACCGCTGCGGACATCCCATAGTCTGATTGTGCGATCGGCACTTCCGCTAGCAAGTATTTCACCGTTCGGACTGAAGGCGATCGCGCGTGTCCAGCCCGTATGCCCCTGAAAGACTTGGAGGCATTCACCAGTTTGGATATCCCACAGCTTCACCTTTTGGTCAAAACCTGTACTCGCAAATATCTCGCCCAAAGGACTGAAGGCAGCCGAGTATACTGAACTGTTATTCCCTGGCAAGGTTTTGAGGCATTCGCCAGTACCGATATCCCACAGCCTCACCGTTTGGTCATAACCTGCACTAGCAAGTATTTCACCATTTGAAATAAAGGCGATCGAGTGTACTTCCTTTCCACACTCTGGCAAAGTATGGAGGCATTCACCACTGCGAATATCCCACAGCCTCAGTGTTTCGTCAAAACTAGCACTGGCAAGTATTTCACCCGAAAGACTGAAGGAAACTAAGTGTACCCGATCGAGATGCCCGTGCAAGATTTTGAGGCACTCACCACTGCGAACATCCCACAGCTTGACTGTATGCGAATCATCGCCGCTAGCAAGTATTTCACCGTTCGGACTGAAGGCGATCGACCTTACTTGATTGCTATGCCCTTGCAAGGTATTCAAGCATTCACCAGTATGGATATCCCACAGCCTCAGTGTTTGGTCATAATTACCGCTAACAAGTATTTCACCCGCAGGATTAAAGGCGATTGACGTTACTGAATTGCTATGCCCTTGCAACGTATTCAAACATTCACCAGTATGGATATCCCACAGCTTCGCTGTACGATCGTAACTACCACTTGCAAGTATTCCGTCATTTGGACTGAGGGCTATTGACCGTACTTGATCGAAATGTCCTTCCAATGTTTTGAGACATTCACCAGTACCAACATTCCACAATTTCACTGTTTCGTCGCCACTGCCACTAGCAAGTATTTCACCAGTAGGATTGAAAGCAACTGAAAACACATTTTTAGTATGTCCCTCGAATATTTTCAGACATTCACCACTTTTGATATTCCATAGCTTTATTGTTTGATCGCCACTCCCAGTGGCAAGCATTTCACCAGCAGGATGGAAAGCCACTGAAAATACAACTTTAGTCTGGTCTTGCAAAATTTTGCAGCATTCGCCAGTGCGAATATCCCATAACCTTACGGTGCCATCAAAACTCCCACTAGCGAGTACATTGCCATCAGGATTGAATCTGACTGACATTACTGATTCGGTATGGCCCTCAAAACAATTTAAACATTCACCAGTTTTGAAATCCCATAACTTAATTGTTTTGTCATAACTCCCGCTAACAAGTATTTTACCGTCAGGACTGAAGGCGACTGACTCCACTACGTTGCTATGTCCTTTACAGGTCAATATTTCTCTGCCACTGCTAGGTTCCCACAAGCGAACTACGCCATCAGTATCACCTGTAGCTAACAGTTTGCCATCAGGACTAAAGATTACTGACCGAACATTACCAAAGATTTTAGTAAAAACAGACTCTGTTAAATTTGCGTGAGTAAAATCAACGTGTCGCAGGCTGGCATTTGTAAAATCAGCACCTAAAATAACTGCACGAGAAAGGTCTTTTGCTTCTAACGCAGTGCGATCGATTTTCACCAACAGCGTCGCCGCATTCCCTCCCACATAACCTACTTCACTTTCAGTTTTTCCCCGCGTTGCTTCCAGAATTTCAAGTAGGGGCAATCCCCCCGTGGTTGCCCCTAAACCCGGGCCGGGCGGGCACGGGGGCACCGCCCCTACGAGCATCGGTAACAACAAATCCATCACTGCTTTTGTCAGCCGCGCTTGTCCAAAACTCTGACGGAGTTGCCCTAAATCTTCAGCAGCAAATCCCTGCAAAGCTGCGATAAGTTGATTCTTATTTCTCTTTTCCGCCTGAAGCCGACAATAATTAGACCAAGTGTATAATTGAGCCTCAACATCAGGATTTACACAAGACTGTTCCGGTGCAACTAATTCGGTAAAATCTGCTGCCAAAACTCCCAATTCCGCTGCAAATTTATAAGCAACAAAAAACTCTAATAACGAACGGTGCGCTGGAGTATAATCGCCATCGGCATTGCGGATCAGCATGGTTTGACCCATCATGTCATAGTGCCAGTGGTCTAAGTCTTTTTCCTCTTGGACTATGGAACCAAACAGGCCTCGAATGCGATCGGGAAAACCGCGATAATTGAGGCTCATTTGGTCGGTAGACAGCATTTCCCACGATAACTCGCACAAAAAGTAAAGGTATCCGCTCAATAATTCGGGGTAGGAGAGAAAAAAGTAAGCAGAGTAAAAAAAGTGTTATAAAATAGGATACATGACGCCAAAGACTATTTCACAAGACAAATCATCCTACAATATACTAC
>NZ_JAHREU010000110.1:9058-13474 GCF_020883145.1 Microcoleus sp. CAWBG27 | reverse complement strand
TATCTTTGTACTTCGGTAGTTTGGGACGACCAGTAAATTTAGAGGTATCTTTTTTGTAAGCTTTGAGAGCTTCAAAAAAAGATTTCCAGTTTTTATCTAACAACATCAAGATTTGCTGGCTTACTTTGGCGGGCATTGCTTTGTAAGCTTCGTGAGATTTCATGAGGCGATTCATTTCGTTGTAATTGATGTAGCCCCATCCATACACAAAGCTTTGACGGATCGCATAATTGGCAGCATTATAAAGATTCTTCGATTTGAAGGCTAGTTCGTCAATCTGAGCAAAACGGTGTTCGGTAGATTTGATGATGTGACGTTCTGTTAGCTGCATTCTGAACCTCTGTCTTTGGGCTCGGCGATTGTGGCGAGTAGTCAACTATAATCAAACCACTTTCTGTCTGTCATGCCGGATGTGGCAACACCAGAGGGCTTGAACGCCTCGCTATGCGATTGTGTAACTTATTATTGTTTTAGCGTAGTTTGATAGTTTTATTTTTAACATCCTGATTACAGAATATCACAATCGCTTATCCCTGCTTACAAACTGAATGAAGTTTTACAATACTGAAAACATTCCGTGTAGCAGCCCGAAATACACTCAAAAACCAGATTTCTCGTTGCCACTACAAATCCCCCTTGTTCGAGTAACCGTTAAGATAAAGACAAAAGCGACGCAGCAGCGACGAAACAGTTAAACTCACAGGTGATGGCACGCGCCTCCGCAGCCACCAGCAACAATCGTCGGCGTTGCAGCATCTGCACAGCACGTAGCTGATGCTTCCCTGGCAAAATCAACTTTCCAAGATGCCCCTGCTCTATCTGCCGCCGCCGTTATTGAGGCAATTGCGCGATTGAGATCCGGCTCGCTGCCACCTCAAAACATGATTTTTCGCGATCGGGCGTGATATTTGTGGGTTAGTTGGGCGCATAGCAGCTAGGATCGAGCTAACTCATGGTTACACTAAAGCTCGTCATGCGGCGTTGCCTCTCAAAAACCCAATTGAGTCTTATGGCGCACTACCGCTCCACTTTATGTTTGCTTACCTGCATTGCCTCTCTGGGCGCTGCCTTCATTCCCAGTGCGGAGGGAAGGCAACAGATTGTCAATGCTTCCTACCAGGTTGTTTCCCAACAAATTGCTCAGGCGGGTTCTCCCCCGGACTCTCCTCCGGACTCCAATCCTTCACAATCCTCTCCAGCGCCCGATAAAAACAAATCTAAGCCGTCTAAAAAACAAAAATCTAATTCCAAAATCCCGAAACCAATCTCCAATATAATTGTCATTTTGTCACACCAGCGGGGGTTGTTAATGTTGGGTTTGGCAGCAGTTGTCGTCACGGCAGCGGCAGTAGCGATCATGCTGAAATTAGTGAGCAGTGGCGAGTCAAATAATTCTAAGCGAAGACGGGTTCGAGCCGATCGACAAAACCAAAGAAACTCTCGATTCACCAATCCCGATGCTCAGAGAAACAGGCACGAAATGGGACAGCAACAGGTTTCTTCTGGGGGACTCAAACCGCTACCAGCATTGCCCTACCCTGTCAATTTCCCCAAGGGCTACAAGATCGAGAGCACCGATCTGCCTTTACCGTTTATCCTAGAATCTGGGCAATCAGAATCCGAGGATGCAGGGGTAGAGGGCGATCGAATTAATGCCGACACCGCCACAGACGAAAATCGCAACAACGGCTACAGCGACTCAGGTTTCAATATTCGAGAAACAACTAATCGAGCCGATGCACTAGCGAATCGGAAGAAAGATATTTCCCGAACCGAAACGGAAGTCAGACAAAAAGTTGATATTATTGAAACACTCATTGAAGATTTGCAGCACCTCAATCCGGCAAATAGGCGCAAAGCAATTTGGGAACTCGGGCAGCAGGGAGATTCCAGAGCCGTTGAGCCGTTGCTGGATTTATTAGGAAATTCTGACTCTAAGCAGTACAGTTTAATTCTGGCAAGTCTCTCGGAAATTGGCATTCGCACGCTCAAACCCATGAATAATGCCTGGTCAATTTCATTGCAAAATGAAAACCCGGAAGTGCGGAAAAATGCGATTCGGGACTTGACACGGATTTACGAATTGGTGAATCAAATCAGTCATTTGTTGCACCGCGCGACGGACGATCCAGATGCAGAAGTTCAGGAAACAGCTCGCTGGGCAATTAATCAGTTGAATCGCATTCGTCCGCGTTCTGGGAGGGATGATTAATGTTCAGTTGACAGTTGACAGTTGACAGTTGACAACGACCTCTACCTAGAAGTCCGAGGATTGGATTCATGAATCGTCTGATTTTAATTTGTCCCGGGAGCATCTCAGTTTTGCATTTATTATAGTGCGAGCGTCCTCGCTCGCGTATTGTATAATACGCGAGCGAGGACAGCACTCAAAGGAAAAATACTTTTTACAAAAATGAGATGCTCCCTTTCTCCCGGGCTTGGGGCTTTCAACCAATTCTTTTTGGTAATTGCTCAACCCCCTTGACAAGAAGACGAGAAAGACATTTGGGATTTATGAATTTGCTCGGTAATGCGATCGATGCTTTAGAAGAATCTAATTTTTGTAAAACATATAGCAATCCTCTCATCAGTCTTAAGTAAACTGTATTGATATATAAAGAGCGCTGAAGCGCAACAACGTACCAGATTAGGTACGTTGTTGCGCTTCAGCGCTCTTTCTTATATATAAAGCAATACAGTTCACTCATATACTGCTAGTCGTGAAACTCCTCTGAAAAATAGATACTGCGTTGGCGAAGCCTGCTCAAAGGGCTTATGCTTCGTTCTGTTCCTCTCGAAGGACTATCTTAAGTAAACCGTATTGCTTTGTAATGAGGAGTTTAGTCTTGTGATTTTTATAATGACTTTCCGTCCGAAAACCTCTATAGGTAAAGTGAATATTGCACTTTACATATAGAGGTTTTGCGTAAATTCTATCAATAATTAAACCGATGATTAGTGGGGTAACTTGCTGAGTCCGTACCAGGTTTTAGCACCGACAATTCCATCTTGCGGTATATTCTTGCTGATTTGGAACTGGCGCACTGCGACATCTGTCATCGTGCCAAAATATCCATCAATCCCACCGAAATAGTATCCATTGATTTTCAAGACATTTTGAACAATTTTCACAGCATTACCAGAACTGCCATTCATCAAGATGGGCATATTCACAGGTGCACCAGAGTATAGTGCTTGCCAAGTTATAGAACCGACCATCCCATCTTCAGTTAAAAAGACGCGGTGTTGATAGCCTTTGACTGCTTTTTGAACTAGGACGCCGAAGATACCGTCCATCGCGCCAGAATAATATCCCCAATGATAGAGAAGCTGTTGTAGTTCCTTGACAGCTTGACCTGTGGAACCTATTTGTAAAGTAGGTTTGTTCAGTCCGGCGGTTGCAGCAACTGCAACATTTGATTGAGGAGTAGCATCGGCGACGATAGCTACAGTTTCATTATTCGTGGTTCTTTCTTCGGTGTACATAATGTGATTCCTTTGAAGATTTAAGTTGTGGTCTTTGATATTTCAGGTATAACTGGTGAGATTTGTGGCTGCACAGTCACTTTTTTGAGTGTCACTCATTTGAGTTAGCTAAGTGTATTTGTAGTGAGGAATATAAGTGCTCAGATTTTTATGAGGACTGAAGTCCTCACTACAAACCAACTGGTAAGGTGTTTGTGGGAACCCAATGCAACTTAGTGAGGTAACTTGCTGAGAGCGTGCCAAGTTTTATAGCCGACAATTCCATCTTGTGCTAAACCCTTGCTGAGTTGGAAATGGCGCACTGCTACATCAGTCATTGGACCAAAAAATCCGTCAATAAAGCCGAAATAGTATCCATTCAATTTCAGGACATTTTGAACAATTTTCACAGCATTACCAGAACTGCCATTCATCAGGGTCGGCATATTCACAGGTGCACCAGAGTATAGTGCTTGCCAAGTTATAGAACCGACAATCCCATCTTCGATTAAGAAGACGCGGTGTTGATAGCCTTTGACTGCTTTTTGAACTTGGACGCCGAAGATACCGTCAATCGGGCCGAAATAATATCCCCAATGAGCTAGGAGAGTTTCTAGTTCTTTGACAGCTTGACCTGTGGAACCGATTTGTAAAGTGGGTTTGTTGAGTCCTGTTGTTAGACCAACTGCAAAATTTGATTGAGCTGTAGTATCGGCGGCGATCGCCATTGTTTCATTGTTCGTGCTTTTTTCTTCGGTGTACATAATGTGCTCCTTTCAATATTTAAGTTGTGTTATTTGATATTTCAGGTATAACTGGTGCGATTGATGGCTTCACAGTCACTTTTTCGAGTGTCACTCATTTGAGTGTCGCTCAAACGAGTGACAAACCAAATCAAGAAGTTTGATCGTTCGGACTTCAGTCCTTATCAAAATCAGAGGACTGAAGTCC
>NZ_JAHREU010000110.1:0-8958 GCF_020883145.1 Microcoleus sp. CAWBG27 | reverse complement strand
GTTTGATCGTTCGGACTTCAGTCCTTATCAAAATCAGAGGACTGAAGTCCTTACGATCGCACTAATGGGCGAGCATTACAGCGAATGGGACGATCGCCCTTACTGTAATTCTCGCAAGGTAGGAATTAAATACTGTGTCAAAGTAAAGGCATCTACACCTAATTCTGTCCGTTCTTTGGCTGCGGCGATTCCGGCTCTAGCGTGCCACCACGCTGCTGTTACTGCCACTTCTTGGGGGGGGGATTTACGGGCGATCGCACTTGCTAACAATCCCCCTAACAAGCCGGTGAGAACGTCGCCGCTGCCGCCTCTGGCGAGGGCTGGGGTGCTTTCGGGATTGAGATAGGTAAGGGTACGTGAAGCGTAGCTATCCCCTAGGGAATCGCCGTCATCCTCCTTCCAACTTATGCAAACTCTGGCTCCTTTGAGCAATACTGTTGCACCGCAAAGCTCTGCCGCTGCTTGAGTTGCGGCAATTCGATCGCCACTAAGGCCGGCTAATTCGGGAAACAAACGCTTAAATTCGCCCGGGTGAGGGGTGATTATTGTCAGCGATCGGCGTTCCGACAAAATGGGAACTGTGCCGAGTTGAGCGAGGATATTTAAACCGTCGGCATCTAAAACCAGAGGTCGATCGCACTCCAGTACAGATTCTACAGCGATCGCCGCTTCCAATGTCAGACCTGGCCCTGTGGCGATCGCATCGTAGGAGTTCAAATCAATTGCTACCGGCAACTCCTTAATGCCACCGCTTGGGGTTTCGGGACATCCTATAACTAATGCCTCTGGTAAATGACTGCTCAACATCGGTTTAATCGACTGAGGGACGGCAATTGACAGCATTCCGACTCCGCTGGCTCTTGCTCCCAATGCGGCTAAAATTGCGGCTCCGCTGTAACGGCCCGAACCTGCAATAATTAGTAAGTGACCGTTGGTGTATTTGTGCGAAATTGGCGATCGGGGCAATGGCAAATGCTGAATTGCCGATGCTTTAGTAATGCGTTGTACTGCTGGAACATCGCCCAATACTGCTGCAATATCTGCAACGGGAATATCAAAATCAATTAATTCAGAATTGCCGATATATTCTAATGCTTGGTCTTGCAGAAATGCCCGTTTCCACAGCCCCAAACATAATGTATGTTTTGCCCGGATTGCAGTACCCAAAACTGCGCCAGTATCCGTATGAATTCCCGACGGAATATCTATACTAAAAATCGGGATGTTTAAATTATTTATTTCATCAATCGCGGCGGCTGTCGGGTTAGTGATTTCTCGTTCCAACCCAAAACCAAATAAACCATCTACGAGAAAGTCGCAGTTTTTCAGCGGCTCGATTTTATCAACAAATGGAATATCTAAATGACGCGCATAATCAGCGTGACTTTTGGTAAGTTCTTTGAGTTTAGAAAACGGGCAGTAAATAACTACTGGGAATCCTTTAAAGTGCAATTCGCGTGCCACAACCAAAGCATCGCCGCCGTTATGTCCCGGCCCAACCAACACCCCAATAGCTGGGAATTGAGAATTAACAAATTTTTCCTCTTCTTCCCTCTGACTTCTTCCCTCTGACTTCAACAGCACCTGAATGCGTCTAGCAATCAGGTGCGCGACTTTTTCCATTAAAGCTGCTACAGGCATTCCAGCAGCAAAAATTCTGGTTTCTATTTGCCGCATTTGGTCGGCAGTGACAACAAATTTTTGAACAGTCATAATTAGTGATAAAATTTCAGCTAACAGCAGCAGTACCAGCTTGAACAGTTCGCGATCGCAATTCTGACAATACTTAAAAGAGTTTTTAGGTACGTTGTTGCGCTCTTTGCGCCAGATTTAGCGCTAAAGCGCAACAACGTACCTTTTTTAATGTACCAGTTGCGTCCGGGACGGTTGTAGTATTTTTGTGGTATAATTAATTAGATTGATCGAACTTGCGTAACAGTAAAACAGTAGAATAGCAATTTATTTCCGAACCGTCAGTAACTCAGCCTTAAAGGGACTGAGCTTGTAAGAGAAATCTCTCGCGAGCTGTACTGACCAGCCTAAGTCTTAACTGACTACGTTATTTGAGTCACGACACCGGAGAATGCGACGCCAGTTTTCCGCTCTGTCGCTAGTGGTTAAACAGTCTTAAAGTCACTGAGACAGTGCTGCTAGCCTAAAAAGCTTTTATAACATTGGCGAGGCGAACATTACTCTCGCAAGAGAGATCGAGGCAACTATACCTCACCGGAGGGGCAACCATACCCCTCCAACCCCGCAAGGGGATTCAAGGCGGTTGAAACCGCTCTTGGAGTTTCCCACGAGCGGGAGTCAACGCCACGCTCGTTTCCCATTTACCGAACTTTTTTATGAACAAGATTGTCGTAGGCCTCTCCGGCGGGGTCGATAGTTCCGCAGCAGCCGCAATTTTACACCATCAGGGCTATGAAGTGGTGGGTTTAACGCTGTGGTTGATGAAAGGCAAAGGTCAATGCTGCTCTGAGGGAATGGTTGATGCCGCTAAAATTTGCGAAGATTTGGGCGTTCCCCACCACATTGTTGACAGCCGCGAAGTCTTTCAGGCAAGTATTGTCGATTTTTTGGTGAACGGTTACAGTGCAGGAGTTACACCTCTGCCCTGTTCGCAGTGCAATAAAACTGTGAAGTTCGGGCCGATGCTCAAGTACGCTCGCGAAGAGTTGGGTATTGAAAAGATTGCTACCGGGCACTACGCTCGCATTACCTATGATACTGCTACCGATCGCTATCAGTTGCTGCGGGCGATCGACCCTGCGAAAGATCAGTCTTATTTCTTGTACGATTTAACACAGGATTTGCTAGCAGGTACGGAGTTTCCTTTGGGGGAAATCACCAAGACTGAAACTCGCAGAATTGCAGCAGAATTTGGCTTGACAACCGCTGATAAGCCGGAAAGTCAGGATTTGTGTTTGGTGGAAAGTAACGGTTCGATGCGGGCTTTTCTCGACAAGTACATTGCGCCGCAAAAGGGTGACATTGTAGACAAGTCTGGCCGCGTACTCGGACAGCACGACGGCGTGCACCACTACACTATCGGCCAGCGGAAGGGCCTGGGGATTGCCGCACCGGAACCGCTGTATGTGATTGAACTTGATGCTGGTGCTAATCGGGTAATTGTGGGCGATCGCCAGTTGGCGGTAGAATCTGACTGTAATGTCCAGAAAGTAAATTGGGTTTCTGTCGCTCCACCGATCGCTCCGATTCGGGCTTCCGTGCAGATTCGCTATCGATCGCAACCCGTCCCCGCTACAATTATTCCCGTAGAATCATCCGAAGCAGACGAAAAAGCCAGCGGTACAAGAGTCAAGATCATTTTTGACGAACCGCAGTTGAGCATTACCCCCGGACAAGCCGCAGTTTGGTATGACGGAGATGTGCTCTTAGGTGGCGGGATTATTGAAAGAAAAAAACTCCCAAATTGATGTTAGGGGCTGGCTCCCGTCCCCACCCCACAAGAAATCTACCACCATATAAATGTACTCTTTCTCTTTGTGGAACAGGCCGGAAAGCCTGTTCCAAGAGGGAGAATCTCAGTTTTGCAAAAAGCATTTTTTACAGTGCGAGCTTAAGAGCTCGCTATCAGTTGCAAGACTCGCGAGCGGGGACGCTCGCACTACAAATTCAAAACTGAGATGCTCCCGTTCCAAGAAACCTCCCACCAGAAAATTCACTCTTTGTGGAACAGGCATCTTGCCTGTTCCACAATTAAAATTATTGTTCATTTCACAGAGTGAAATTCTCTTAACTAACTTTCTTTTCCAAACGCAACACATTCCCCCTAGCATTGGTGCGGTAAACCCAAGTTTGGCGGCCGTCAGAAACCACAACCCGCCAACCTTCAACAATCATTTGGCCGCAAATTTCATCAGATTTCGCGAGTCCCAAACAAGTATTCGGCCAACTTTGCCGGCTCGATTCAGTGACTTTCAACTTGTCAGCAGCAATCCCAGTCAATTGCGACAACTCTTGGCGAACTGCGGCTGCGACGGTTGCGGGCAATTGGTTCGGAGGATTTTGGCGCGCACCCTCAGCCAAATTGCCCGGTTCGGAAATTAGACTATTTAGTACCAATCCCGAATAGCTGATTTTTTTTTGATCCCCGACAGCGGGAAATTGCTGCGCTGTTTGCTCATCTTGGTTTTCCACCTGAACGAGGGACTGTTTGATGGCGCCCGCGTTAGCCGCAGCGGTGTGGATTAGCGCCGGATATATTTCCCATGCCAGAATTCCCGTCAGCACCAAAGCCAAGATTAAAGGATTAGGCTGCTTTTCACCTCGGTTTTGATTGTTTTGAGAGTTATTTTCGGAGATTGGTTTCATAGTACGCTCTCTGCCTCACTTTACACTCTTGCGCGATCGCTCCGGAGCACTCAAATGCAGATACTGATATAGACACTGCTGCTGGTGCTGTTTGTTCCTTGGTGCAGAACCGACTTAACAGAGTCGTGCGGCACAAGTATCTTATACTCCCTGCTGCCACTTCTGTTTCAGGAAACTTGCACTACCAGTTATTACTTAATTTTTACTTTTAGTATAGTATTGAGCAAAATTTATCGCTAGGTAAATCTGCTGAAAAAAAATTGATTTTGGCGGAACATCTCAGTATAAATGACTATTCATCGTGCCCAAACTTCTGAAGGTTTTGTAGACAAGGGGAGGCGAACTGAGCCAGTGAGAGCCAAGGGATGCCGTACAATCTGCAGCAACAGGACGGGAACGCATGATAAATTAAGCAAGCTATCGCTGATTAATTAGAGGATTTAGGTTTTCAAGAGCGATCGTCCCCGAAAATAACTTAGTAGCGATCGCTACTTTTTTAGTAACATCTTGTTGAAATATATCAATTATGAACAGAAAATCCCTAGGAATCCATTTAATGAATCGGATCAGCTATCCTCAAAAATTCATCTTGATCGGTTTTCTATTTGCGATGCCGTTAGTCTTGATGATGTACCTGCTGATTTCCGAAATTAACACCAGAGTTGATTTTGCCCAAAAAGAAATCTACGGCAATCAATACCTGCGTCCGCTGCGCCAGTTGAGGGAATACATACCGAAATTTCACCTGTTAAATTATCAGGGTTTAAATCCAAATTTAAGCCAGCACGAGTCCTGGGATAATTTTGAAGCTAAGATAGACGCGGACTTTCAATCCCTGGCAAATACAGACCGCCAGTTAGGAATAGTTTTAGTTTCCCGCGAGCAATTTAATGCCATTTATCAAAATTGGCAAAAATTTAAACTTCATCGCAGCCAGTGGAGTTTAGAAACTTACGATGTTGTATATCAAAAAATAGCATCTGATATTAATAAATTGAGCGCTCGCGTCGGCGATACTTCCAATCTCATATTAGACCCAGATTTAGATACCTATTATTTGATGGATGCAACTTTGTTGAAAATCCCAGAAATGCAAAAATTATTGTCAGAAATTAGGCTATTTTCTCAAAAAAGTAGCCTGCGTTCCGATGCCACACCTGAGGAAAGAGCGAAATTGGTTACTTTTGCGGGCAAATTGAGAGAACTCAATCAGGATTTAGCAATCAATATGGAGGTAGGATTTAGCAACAATCCTCACGGGAATCTGCGACCGAAATTAAGCCAAGATTTGATAAATTTTAACTCAGTAGTAGAGCAACTAACTGCCCAACTAGATAAACTAATTTATCCCACAGCCGCAGTCGAATATTATACCTATCTCGATGGCAGCGACCGAGTTCTGAATTCGAGTTTTGAACTGTGGGACAAAAGTGTCAATGAATTAGACTTTATCCTGCAAAAACGTATAGATGCTTTAGTTGCTAGAAAACACTTAATTTATGTTTTTATTCTAATTATTTTAACAATAGTTGTTTATTTGTTTGTGTCTTTTTACCTAGCAGTCATGCAAACTGTATTTGTGCTTGAGGAAGCGTCAAAAAATATGGCAAGTGGCAATATTGACCACAAAATTATTTTGGATAACAAAGATGAACTCGGGCAAGTTGTGGGTGCATTTAACAAGATTGCCGAGGCTTTGGTTGGTGCGAATCAAGAAATTACTGTTCTTAACGATCGCCTAAAATCCGAAAATATGCGGATGAGTGCCGAACTAGATGTCACTCGCAAAATTCAGCAGATGCTGCTGCCGAAAGACCGAGAATTGAAGGAAGTTATTGGCTTAGATATTGCAGGATTTATGGAACCTGCTGATGAAGTAGGCGGCGACTATTACGATGTACTCCAGCACGAAGGTAAAGTAAAAATTGGTATTGGCGACGTGACGGGACACGGATTGGAGAGCGGTGTTTTAATGATTATGCTTCAAACAGCAGTGCGAACTTTGCTCACCTACAACGAAGCCGATCCGGTAAGATTTTTAACCGCTATTAACACTGTAATTTACGATAATATGCAGCGGATGAAATGCGATAAGAACGCTAGCCTTGCTTTGCTAGACTATCACGAGGGAATGCTGAAGTTGAGCGGCCAGCACGAGGAAATGATTGTAGTGCGGTGTAACGGTTCGGTCGAGCGGTTTGATACAATCGATTTGGGTTTCCCGATCGGGCTGGATGAAGATATTGCTGATTTTGTGGCTCAAACCCTTGTCCAGTTGCATTCAGGAGATGTGGTAGTGCTGTACACTGATGGGATTACGGAGGCTAAAAATATGAATAAAGTGCTTTATGGTTTAGATAGGTTAATTAAGGTAATACAGATTAATTGGCAGCGAACGGCTACAGAGATCAGGCACGCTGTAATTGACGACGTGCGATCGCACATCGGCGAACAAAAAGTTTTTGATGACATCACATTGCTGATTCTTAAACAAAAATAAGTAATGGGGAATGGGGAATGGGGAATGGGGAATGGGGCATTGGGCATTGGCCAAACAGGGCATTGGGCAAACAGGGCATTGGCAGCAAATAACAATTAACAATTAACAAATAACAAGAGTCAACAAATAACAAATAACAAATAACAAATAACGATTAACAAATAACAACAGTCAACAGTCAACAGTCAACCGTCAACTAATATGATTCAGACTTTCGGGGATTTCATCGAGCCTACTCCCAGCCACGAATATTTAATAATTGGATTTTCCCCGAGTTCGATCCCCCTCAAGCAGCGGTGGCGGAACAATGGTTTGTCGGCGGATTTTCTGGCTGACTACTTGACGACTTTTTTCCCTGGAAACGAGGATGATCCCTCGACAATTGACAGACAAGCTGAAATTAAAAGTGCTGTTAGCTACATTGCTAATGAGTTATTAGAGAATGCGATGAAGTTTAATGATGAGACATCGGAACACCCGATCAACATTAAACTGCAATTAAAGAGCGACGGACTGATTTTCTCAGTTGCTAACAGCATCTCTCCGCAAGATGTAGGGAAGTTTCAGGCTTACATTCAGCAGTTGCTGGAGTCGGATCCGAGCGAGCTGTACATTGAGCAGTTGGAAAAAAATGCTGCTGACGAAACTTCTACTAATTCAGGATTGGGCCTGCTAACCATGCTCAGCGATTATACCACCCAAATAGGTTGGAAGTTCCAGACGGTGCAAAAAGACCCGGAAGTAATTACGGTGACAACTATGGTGCAATTAAGAGTATAAGTATCGCTGGCGATCGATAATATCTAAGGGACTTTTTTTGCGGCAATGGAAATTAAAACAGAAGATTACGGGATCTGTTACGATCCATCAACGGCAACCGTGAGTTTTATAGGATCTCTAAGGTTGAGCGGGCCCCTAGAGTACGCGCCGATAGTGCAGTTACTGGAGGAGGTAGCCGATTTGGCACCGGCAAAAATTACCCTCAATTTGCAACAGTTAGAATTTTTGAACAGTTCAGGCATAAATATGCTGTCGAAGTTTATTATCGCAGTACGCAAAAAAGCTCGGGTGCAAATGGCGGTACAAGGTTCTCAATGTATAGCTTGGCAAGGTAAATCTGTGAAGAATTTCCAGCGCCTAATGCCGAGTTTGCAGTTTGAATTACTATAGACATATGATGACTTTTAGGGTATGGACTGTTGAGGAAGTTTCTGTTAGTCGAGGCGCAAATTCTCGGGTTATGCTGGAAGAACAACCATCTAGAGAACAGCTACTTTTAGAGATAGAAAGATTGCGCCAGCAAGTGGAAGACTTGAAGGAGGAAAAAGCGGATCTGGAAATCTTGCTGGAAAATACTGCTGAACATTCCGATACGGTTGAATCTGAGTTGCGCTATCGGGCATTGGAGGCGGTGCGGGAAGGTGAAGTTAAGCTAGCTCAATTTCTCGAAGCGATTCCCGTAGGCGTGGCCGTGCTCGATGCTCAAGGTAAACCTTACTACGTCAATCGTGCCGGACAGCAGTTACTCGGCCAAGGGGTGTTGCCGTTAAATGCTGTTGATGATTTGTCAAAAAGTTATAAATTTTATATCGCGGGAACTGATATTATTTACCCTGCCGATAATTTGCCGATTGTCCGAGCGCTGAAGGGAGAAAGTTCGACGGCTGACGATTTGGAAATTCATCAATCCGACAATAAAATCCCCCTTGAGACTTGGGGGACGCCAATTTTTGACTGTGGCAAAGTTGCTTTTGCGATCGCAGTTTTTCAAGATGTCACGGAACGCAAACAAGCTGAAGCCGACCGCCAAACATTTATTAAGGAATTATTTGAAGTCAATAAAAGCTTAGAAAAATCTCTGGATGCTGAATCGGAATTAACTGATGCCTACGGGCGATTTGTGCCACATCAATTTCTAAATTTGTTGGGATATGAAAGTATTATTAATGTCAGTTTAGGCGATCAAGTGCAGCAGGAAATGTCGGTGCTGTTTGCGTATCCGCTCAATAATTCGGGGTAGGAGAGAAAAAAGTAAGCAGAGTAAAAAAAGTGTTATAAAATAGGATACATGACGCCAAAGACTATTTCACAAGACAAATCATCCTACAATATACTACTGC
>NZ_JAHREU010000011.1:111265-137455 GCF_020883145.1 Microcoleus sp. CAWBG27 | reverse complement strand
GACAATGATGCCTCCGGAATTCGCTAGCGACATCTAGGATTTTTTGAAAATTAGCCGATCGCTCTTTTGGGCGATCGGCTTGCACAAATTAGATTTTAGATTTTGGCTTTATATGAATACTCAACTTTCCTTATTCGAGAATTCTCCAGCGGTCGGAACGCTCTACAGGGTTGGCGATCTTTTGAAACTGAAGCGAAAGACACCTCACACCGCCGGCCTGAAAAAGGGAGATATTGTCAAAATCGAGGGCATTCATCCGCTGGACGGAAGTTGCAAATTTTGGAACGAGCTCACCGAATCTTGGGGGTATCTTTACCCGGGTGAGTTTGCATTGCTTCCGGCCAACACAATTGATTCTGTATCAGAGTCGATCACCCTTGTCGAGGTTGATACAGAATCAAATCCCTCCGATGATTCTGTATCAGAGTCGATCACCCTTGTCGAGGTTGATACAGAATCAAATCCCTCCGATGATTCTGTATCATCAAATTGCAAAGCAATATCTACCTACCGTCCGCGCGGAACAGCCCGTGGCGGCGAATACTTCCGATTCTCGTATCGCGACGGATCGAAGATGCGCCACATTCATATTCGGGGTGGCAACACTGACTCGCCGATCGCGCAGGCAAAAGTTGCAGAAGTGCGATCGCTTTTGGCGGCGGGAGCATCACCGCTGGAAGTAGCTGCTACTCTATCGCCTGCTAACTAAATTTTAGAAATTGACTTTAGCTGGGATTCTAGTTTTTTTATTTGTGCCTGCTGTTCCTGGACGCCTTGCACTAAGCAAGCCACGATGCAACTGTAATCAATCCCGTATAATTCCCCGTCGGCGCCTGTGCCCGAAACGGCTTCGGGAATTATTTCCCTTACATCTTGGGCAAAAAAACCTATTTTGCTTACAAAGGTTTCGCCTAGTTCAAACTTTTTATCTTTCGACTTGAAACCGCAACATTCATAATGTTGGTATTTTTGGGGAGATAGGGAGAGGATTGCTGCCAGCCCTGGGCTTGGTGAAAAATTTTTCTTCAGCCTCTTATCGGAAGTCTGAATGTAGGCCCCAGAAATATCAATGCGCGAAACCCTATTAGACAGTGTGGGAGGTGAATGTTCGTTACTAGGCACTCGAAAAAAATTAAATGCATCTCCCCCGCCAAGGCCGGAATAATTGCAAAATTCAGCTATCCCAAATCCGATCTGAACAGAATTCCATGACATCGCAACGGAATTCCCCGCCACGTTGGCAGTGGGCAGCGGCACTGACGTAAGAAGGGGTGCCCCGGCTAGTCGGTATCGTGCGTCTCCCTCCGATTGCAGCAGGTACTGAGCGTGAGGGTCTGCGGCCACCAAATGTGCGTTTATCGCCGCCGTTACTTCGCTGTCGCGAGCGATCGCAGCAGGGATATCAGCATCAGTCAGTGCCCCGGCTAGTCGGTATCGTGCGTCTCCCTCCGATTGCAGTAGGTACTGAGCGTGAGGGTCTGCGGCCACCAAATGTGCGTTTATCGCCGCCGTTACTTCGCTGTCGCGAGCGATCGCACCGGGTACTTGAGGCTCAGTAATTGGGTTTTGCAGCATTAGATAATAACGATCGGCTCAGTGACGTTGATAACAGTGGGGGAGGAAGTAGCGCGCGCGACGATCGGCCCTTGCCAGCCACTTGGATCGGAAAAATACCCCCCAGGTAAAAGCTCCGCCGTGAAAATGGTTGGAGATACGGTTGTCCCCAAATTAAAAATTGCATTTGCCGTACCCGCGTTGTAAAGTATTGCTCCTTTTCGATTTCTGCCAGGGCGATCGGGAGCGATCGTCGTTGTCGCAGTAGTCAGGGAAAAGCTAACCGTGGTGTTTGAGTTAGAGAAACTTGTCGGCTGTTGCTGTGAAGCTTGTGGGGAAATATTGAATAATGTCATTTTTAGAAATTTGCGATCGCATTTTTGCGCTGTTCTTCTGAAATTTCGATATACCGGCCCAGCGACGCAAGGCTCGCGTGACCGGACAAGGATTTAATCAGTCCTGGGCTGCACCCGAGACTATCCAGCCGCGTTATAAAGCCGCGCCGTGCCGAGTACAGGGAATATCCCTGATTTTCAAGCCCCGCTTTTTTCAATGCGCGTCGGAAAGCGCGATCGATCGCCTGCCGAGACAAATGCTTCCCAGCCCTAACTCGGGACGGGAATAAATAGCCATCCTCCAAGCATTCATAATCTCTAAGAATTTTCTCTAAAGCAATGTGACAAGGGACTTCCCTGGTTTTTTTGTCCTTCCTCGCAGCAGACGGATAGATAATCTCCGACCGCACGATTCGTCTCGATGGATTTATATAGAAGTGGCAAACCTGGCTTTGCAAGATTGCATTTGGCCTCTCTCCAGTGTACCAAGAAACACCCAGAAATACCTTATGAACATCCGTAAACAAATGTTTGCTGATTTGCTCGTAAATGTTTTGAGTCATTTTCGTAGCTTGACCAATTCCCTGGACTTTCACGTGTTGCTTTTTCCTTATTAAAACAAGACAATTGACAACCTTTTAATACCCTCCTGTAGTGTAACTCCCCAAACCCGTACAGTGAGGGAATAATCAAAAATTAAGAAGTTGCTCTTTTATCTATTTCAGCAACTTCTTAAGAAAAGATACCAGTCATCTTTGCAACAGGATCATGAATAAACTGAGAATAGATTCCTACTAACTTGCTATCAATATGGCACCACACACATCAGGCGCCGGAGCTACTGTCTCGGGAACTTCTTACTCGGCCCCAACAGGGCCGGCCAGTAAGGAGCGTTATGTTTACGGCATTCTTGGGCTGCTCGAACAGGAGGAAAATCGGCTCTCGCGAGTTGCGGTAGACAGAACCGACAAAATAAGTATTACGGCAAACCTGTCTACTAAAAAGGCAAACATCGACTTATTGCTCAACGTAACCGCGAGCAATACCGCTAACGGTGTTTCCCAATACGCCGCAACCCATTACCTCGTCGGCTCGACTTTTACAAGCGGAACGGGTGGAAGCAGCTTGGCGCCAAACTTGGCACAGGCCGCAATGGAAGCTGTGATTGCCCTAAAACTCCTAGAATTAGACCTGGCTAAAAACCCTGACAAAATCACCGCCGTAACGCGGTGCCAACACGTGCTCAATAACAGCGGTGGCACAAATGCAACGTTTAGTGCATCGCTAGAATTCCCTATAGAAATTATCATTTTGCCTGGTGGCGGCTCTGTTATTGAAGGGAAAACTTACTTAACCTAACCAATGGCAGAAAACAAATTAGAAAACACCAGGACTTTTAGACGAACCGTCACGAGTGCCGATGGCACGGGAATCATTGAAATATTGAATTGTGCGGACGCATTCGCCGAATACAACTCGCTGGTTAATTCCCACCACTTAGGGAGAAGCTTCTACCTAGAAGCACTTAGTGGCGCGATAGATCTGCCTTCGTTCAAGAGGGCGCCTTACCCCGATATTTACCCGGAGATGACAGCAGCAGAAAAAATTGCTGCGATGCTTGCGATTGAGGAGGATTATCCTTTTGTTGGGGTGAGGTTTCACGCTCGAAAAGGCGGGGGAACTTGGTCAAACTTGGCAACCGCAAGGTTGCAGAATAAAGGAAGAGAGACGACAATTCCCTTTACAATTCCCTACCTTACAATCAATCAATTAAAGTTACTAAGCCCGGATGACAGGTTGGGGATATCAATAATTAATTATGGTCATGGCGTGCTTGGGGCAGGAGATTATATTAATTTCGAGGGCGATTTTAGATACGAGATTGATTTGATAGCCAAGCCAGTAAATAAGATTGTGGGAAGTGCCATCCCTTATGGTATTGACATCCCTTCAACAGCCCCGACTAGATTTAGGTTGGCTAATGCAAATAGGGCGATTTTCTACGCCACAAATACCGGGAATGCAGATATTTGGATTGCTGGCAATTCGAGCGTTGCGGTAGGTTCAGGAATTTATTTGGCCTCCAATGGTGGAGGGAACCTAACCGAGGAAACGCTGACAGGTGAACTTTGGGCGATCGCCGAAGGTAGTCCATCCCGGATTTCGGGAATAGAGGCGAGCTATGTCTAGGGTTTCGTCTAAATCGTCTCTGTCGCCCAGCGCCACAAGGGGGTCAAGTGCGATCGACCTCGGCAAAGATAGCGGCGTAGACATGGGTCAAAAATCTCAGCCCTCAGCGTCCAGCGGTGGAATTGGAGTCACCCGCGAAGTGGCAAATATTGGTGGAGTGTCAGTAACCGGGGGAGTCAGTGTGGATGTAAGCCCCGTGGGATTGGATATTAGCGGAAACCCCAACTATGAGGATCCTTCTAAAAGCTCAATCTCGATCGCTGGCAGCGCAGAAATTCCCGGTGGAGTTGTAGGCGTTGGAGGGGGCGTGACTATCAATACCAGTACAGGGCAAATAGAGGGCGGAAGTATTGGGGGCGAGGTGGTCGGAATCGGGATTGACATTTCTAAAAGCCCTGAAGGCGTAGGAATGGGAATCTCGCTGCAAATTCCAGGAACTCCAATTTCTATAAATTTGGGTTTTGAATTTCCTGATAAGAAGGCACCAACACCAACACCAACACCAACACCAACACCAACACCTACGCCTGCGCCAAAACCGCAACTAATTATTGTTTGTGCTACTGGCAGTTGGATTATCCAGGGTAATGGTGAATATCACAATCCTACTACCGGGGAATATTTTCCAAGGGACACAGCTTGGTTTGGGAATGAATTGGTAGAAAAGGTGTATGTTCAGCGGCTAAAAAACATAACTCACAACAGCACTTTTCATCAATCTCCTGGGTATGAGTGGAATGGGGACTCTGCCACTAAGGAACGTCAAATTGCTGACTATTTTTGGGGCCAGGGTAATTACACATTCACTGAAAAAAAAATCACAGGCTATTTCCCTGAAATCCCCGAACAGGGAAATGGTTCTCTAGGAGAAGGGTATGTCGGATTTTGGAGATGGTCTGCGGGAGGAATAGCCTTCGGCAATGTAAAAAACCGTAATGTACCCCATTTAAATGGGGTGCTAAAGATCAAATGGGAGTACACAAAAAATCTTTTCAGAGTTAACCCTGGCTACACTGGCAATAATCAGCACACCTTCCTTGGGATGGGGCGAGATTATCAATGGCAAATCGAAGATACGATACCCGCACCGCCATGCCCGGGGGCTACGCCCACGCCTCCTCCCGCACCTACGCCCGCACCTACGCCCGCGCCTCCTCCCCCCAACCCACCACCTAGAAAAGAAATGGATGAATGTTGTCGAGAATCCATCAAATTGATGCGCCAAATTCACAAAAGACTGGGAATTAGCAAGTTTCCCGGCGAGCTTCCCAGCACGATTATTCAAACAGTTGAAAAAGGTCAACAACCAGAAGAACCTACCCAAGAAAAGATTGAAGACTTTGCCGACCTTTTGATGTGGATGTTCCAGCGCGATGACGAACGCTGGGGTCAATGGCAAATTCAGATCGATGTAAAAGACAGCGACTTAACAAAAGAAGGAGACCAAGGCAAACAAATTAAATTTCCGAATTTAGCAGAATCAATTGCTGAAATGGAAGGGCAAATACTTAGCCTGCAAGCTAACGTAGAAGCCCTCGTCGCTTTATCGACTCGCAATTTGTGCGAATCCGGAATGGGGCGCCAAGAAGCGATTAAAGCTTACTTGGCAAGCATGGCAATTGCCAAGTATATGAATTTTCCTTATGACGAATCGGACATTGAAATGCCCTCAACGTTTACCCCAAAAGCCGAGTCAATTGATAAACTCATCAAGGAAAGCATAATCCACGTCAAAGGCATTGAGTATACAAACAAGGAAACCCAGCGAGATATCTTATTAGATTTGTTGCAGGCTGCTGCAATCACTAGGGCAGTACATTGGCGGCAAGTAGACCCTAAAAAAGACATCAAATCGCAAATATTGGAATCAATCAAAGGCAGTGCTGACTTAAGCGAAAAACTAGAAAATCCTATAGCTAAAGACGATGACCCGAGTAAACCTAAGCACGTTAAAGATTGGGAAGATTTCCTCGATCAGGTAGAGGATGGATTTGGCTTTGAGACGGGAATTGAAGATGCCCAAACCCCCTACGGCCGATCCAGAGACCGCAGACCCCGCATCAGACAGATTGGCGACAACATAGGTCAAGCAGGTAAACCAAATGGCTGATGCAGTAAAAAAAATTGGGTTGGTTCTGCGCGATTTGGCTAGTCGCAAAATGCGCGAATCTTCGACGGGTGGCAACATTATCCGCACTTGGTCGGCGAGCGCAACGACGACTTCTCAAGATAAAGGACTCCTAGAATCTATTTGGGACGGTGCGACGCGATTCGTCGGTTTTCTGGTGTCAGGGGTTGTTCAATTAATTTCGTTCAGTTGGACTAAGTTGTGGAGTTGGATTGTTGGGGGTACTCAGTTTATCGCTAATTTTAACTGGAATATTTCAGACGAAGCAATCGACAAACAAATCCAGGGATTGTGGGACGCTTTTGGCGGCGTGTTGGGGGGTGCAGTAGGACGGGCGATCGGCTGGATTGGTTGCGGTTTAGTTCCGGCTGCTGCCATTATGACTTTCAATGAAGCGCTGGCAACTCACTTGCTAAAGGAAGTTGGCGAGCAAGCCCTGGACGAGCTGCTCGACGCTGCTGGTGAAGTAATCCAGGCTGGATTTAGGATGGGAGTGCAATCCTCATTTTTGTGGCTTTACAAAAATGTTAGGGGAGCATTGAAAAATCCAGCAAATCCGCTGGGAATTGCTCTTAGAGGTTTGTTTGGAAGCGAGAAAATAGACAAATGGGGAACGGGAGAAAGTTGGACAATTGCAGGCGCCATTGAGAACTCAATTGAGTCGATTCCCAATACTTTTTTAAGAAATTTTGTAGAAGAAGGCTTTGAAGAAGGCACAGAAGCTTGTATCGAGGCCGGTTACGCCGTCGCGGGCGGCATTGATGCTTGGCTGGCGATGCAAA
Organism: Microcoleus sp. CAWBG27; assembly: GCF_020883145.1. Lineage (NCBI taxonomy): Bacteria > Bacillati > Cyanobacteriota > Cyanophyceae > Oscillatoriales > Microcoleaceae > Microcoleus > Microcoleus sp. CAWBG27. The sequence continues at coordinate 130,466 of NZ_JAHREU010000011.1, read as the reverse complement.
AGGTGGCAAATAATTCGGTACTCGGTACCGATCGCACTATAGAAATCACTCCAGATCGATCGGTTCCCGACGAGCGCATTGTATTGTCTGGCCCTGAAGCAGTGATGAGGCCGACTGTTGTTAATGTTTTGGCGACTCACCAAATGCTCGGCAATCGTGATGTAGGGGTACTAATTAATGGCACGCCTGTCGATGAGTATCTGCGCCCGGGGGTTCAGGAGCGGAGGTTAACAATCGAATTTAAGGAAAAAACAGCACCACCTTGGAAAATGCCCGACGGCAAGCGAGCTCGCAAGCGGCAAGTAACTATTTTTGATATCAAACGCGGCTTGACCTGGGAAGAAGTAAAGTTAGCGGCTAAGCAGTACACCAGCGGGCAGCGGTTAATAACGGCGCAACTGAACAACGGCCGCCAGATGCAGGTTTACGCTGGCACTGAAAATGAAGGGGTGCAAAAAATCAAAGAGTTGCTGAAACTCTCGACTGCGGAAATTTTGCCCAACGGTATCCGCGATTCCGGCTATGTCGATCCAACTTCGCGCCGCCGGGAATTGCCTTATCTTGTCTATCCGGCTAAAGCAGTGTTGCTGTGGCGGAAGCGATCGACCGACTTAGACGGCCGGGAAGACTTAGCCGGCAATATTTGGACTGAAAAGGCGATTGAGTTTGATTTGTGGCCAGAAAACGAGCCTGCCAACCTGCCAAATTTAGGGTAGGTAAATCAGGCTAAACAAAAATTTACAATAACCGCTATTCATTCATAAAACATTTTGTACAACCCTAGGGTTGTACAAAATGTTTTATAGCTGGAAGTCACAATCTACAAGGGTTTTAGGCGTTGACAGCTTAGCGCAAACAATTACAATCAGAATAACCCAGTAAATAACTGAAATTTTTCAAAAAATATGAACGACATTACCATTGCAGAAATGATTGCAGCCATCGAAGATGAAACCCTAAAAGCCTGGTGGCAACAAATCGGCAATCTTCCAGAAGAATTTACAGTGTGTGAATTTTTCATGAAATCGCTGCACGCGTGTTCAACTGCGGCTGCGCTCAAGAATGAAAGCCAAGAGGTGGGGCAAAAAATTCTTGGCTATCCAGCGGCAACTAATGGAGCGGTAGAAACCACCAAAAGCAATCAATTGTTTTTCCGAAGAACTGCTTCAATTAATTCGCTGGTAGTCGTCGATCTCGACAATTCTGTTCCTTCAAACGGATAAACCAGTCAGTAGTCGTCGATCTCGACAATTCTGTTCCTTTAAACGGATAAACCAGTCACTGGAAAAAGTTAAATCAACAACTGAAAAAAAATAATCAATGCCAAGACATAGCTTTCTAGTAAAATATCGCAGAACAGGCGCTGGCGGAACAGGTACTGATGACTTTCGGACAACTTGCAGTTGCATTCCCCGCGTGGCAGACTTTTTAGACATTAAAGCTCGCAGTTACACTCCAAGCCCTGAAGATGTAACAGATCGGGAAGGTTACACAAAAAGTTACGTTAAGGCAGACGGAACCTTTGGGGAAGTAACAGTACCCGCAGGCAAAGTTGTTTACAAAGCTTCTGGCATCGCTGGAGGTAAAAAAGTTTTTTTGAATACAGGAAGGAAAACAGCCAAAGGGAATAAACGAAAACTGTATTTTACCTTCCCTTCATTTTTGACGGTTGCCGAAATAGCCGACGTTTTGGGCGAGCTAATTCCTTCTACCAAAATCGCAACTACTGCAACTGTAGGGGCTGGAGAAGTTGAGCCTTTTTTCACGATAGAAGGTGGGAGAACCTATCCTATTCCTCCTTCGGCTACTGCAACAGCATCAGCAAGTCCCGATGTTGCTACAACGGAAACTGAACAAGTAACCATAGCAACTACAACAAAAAGTCGGAAGAAAAAACCTAAGTCTACTACTCCCTAATCAATCAATCAATTGATTGATGAATGAATGAATGAATGAATGAATGTTGTCAGCGGTGCAACGCCGCTGACAAGCATTTTAAGTCTTTTCAGTTTTTGAGGAACGTGTGGCACTTAAAAGTTAACCAGAAACCAATTAAATGACTTGGATAACACTAGGTACTATTGATGTGTTTGGCGAGCAAATTTGGAATACTACCCAGTCGCCTGCTAGCAGCCAATCTTTGATTAGGCTTACTTACATCACCGGTGGAACAATCGCAGATATCAAGTCTAGGCTTCTTGTTAGAAGATTGTGGCAAATAAATGGTGAGCTACCTATTGAGGAGCAAGCTATTACCGTCTATCCTTCTAGCAACAGAATTCTATTAACTATGCCCATACTTCCAGATCATCTAAACTCTGGCTTGGCAACATACAAAATTCAAGCCAAGCGTTATTTTAGGTGGCGAAAATCCATGATTCAAGAACCCCGCTATTTTTTGCAAGTAGAAGCAAGCTAATAAACAACCAATGACGAACTTAACCTCAACCTTACTCAAAGTAGATTTAGCAGTATTAAGCTGCATTTTGGGCATAGCATTGTTAATCTGGAATGCCCTTAGAAAGATTCAAGAAGACAATATTTTGGCCGCACAACAGCGAACAAAGATAGAGCAACTGGTAGTTTTTTACGGAGAAAGATTGGACAAGGTTGAAAACTGGATTAGCGGAAATTCGGGCCTTAGGCTGCGATAAATTTTATGATAGCAGAATTTGCCAAAAGCTTAGTTACCAATGATGACGCAAACATAGGGCAACTTTTGAATGCTTTATCGTGGCTTAACAAAGATGTAACTCAATTAAGAAATCGCCAAAAATGGATTGATGAAAATGCGTTACCTGAAGCAATTGAATTTGTGCACAATGAAATAACCGCAGAAATTCAAGAAACAGAAAAACTTATAGGTTTAATTGAATTAAAAATTAAAAATAAATGCACAAGCTGATTTTTACAATGCCGCGAGCTCAATCGTCCGAGCTAATTTACGGAAATTTGCAATTAATTTACCCAGACGGGAAGGCAATCGACTATGTGGCGACTTCTGGCTGCGCTGACTACCAGCGACCCGGTGACGAGTGGGTACGCGGGAAAGGGCCAATCCCAGCGGGGGAATATGAAATACCAACAGAAGGTTACTGGTTAGACACGCGGGGGGTTGAAGGGTTGTTTTTTCACATCACACCCGATCCGGTAGTTTCGGAGCATGGCATGAGAGCCGAGTTAGGTATTCACTTTGATGCAAATATGCCGGGTACCGCTGGTTGTATCGGAGTTGTTCGACAATTTGGTTGGCGGCGTTTGTGCGATCGGCTCGCGTCGATCGCAAATCTCGGCGTAAAGAGTTTGCCGTTAACGGTGAAGTATTGAAACAAGAAGCGCTATATGTGGTGTTAACACGGCTTCCTCCCCACACCACATATTGCTGGGGATTCAATTTACCATGTTTTGGGGCCAACCTATTCTGCGAGCAACGCTTGCGGGCGATCGAACTCTCTTCAACTCGGCGGTTGAAACGCAGACTCTACATCAACAAAGCTAACCTTAGGGTGCGTCACGGGGCCGGAATCCTTGAGCAGGTGACGAAAACATTTAGCCCGCTGACGCACCCTACAATAACTAATGACTACTGACTGCTGACTGCTCGCTGATGTCGGATCGGAATCTCGATCGCAAATTCAGTACCCTTGCCAGATTCTGAACTGCACTTTAAAACACCGCCGTGTTTCTCTACCACAATTTGGTAACTAATTGACAGTCCCAATCCAGTACCTTTGCCCACCGGCTTAGTCGTGAAAAAAGGGTCAAATATGCGTTCTCTAATCGATTCCGAAATTCCCGAACCGTTGTCAGCAATCCGAATCACCGCGCTCGGAACATTGCCATTAAGTTGACCGACAGCAGTAGAGATTTTAATTTGAGGACTCACTGAATTGCGATCGCTCAACTTTTCCGATTGCAAAGCATCGATCGCATTTCCGATCACATTCATAAACACCTGATTCAACTGTCCAGCATAACACTCAACCAGAGGCAAATTGCCGTACTCCTTAACTAGCAGAATGTTGGCACTATCCGAACTAGATTTCAGCCTGTGCTGCAAAATTAACAGCGTGCTGTCAATGCCCTCGTGAATATCGACATCCTTCATTTGACTTTCATCCAAACGAGAGAAAGTCCTCAAAGACAAAACTATTTGACGAATGCGATCGGCTCCCACCTGCATAGATAATAGCAACTTCGGCAAATCTTCCACCAGAAATTTCAAGTCAATATCTTCTGCCAACTCGCCAATCTCAGGACTAGAATCGGGATATTGCTGCTGGTAAAGTTCCAGCAAACTTAGCAAGTTTTTAGTATAATCAGTAGCGTGATTGAGATTGCCGTAAATAAAATTAACTGGATTGTTAATTTCGTGAGCAATGCCCGCCATCAGTTGCCCCAAACCAGACATTTTTTCAGTCTGAATCAATTGAGCTTGAGTGTGCTGCAAATCCTTTAAATTTTGAGCTATTTGTGCTGATTGGCGTCTGGTTTCCTCCAGCAAATCGGCTTGTTGGATAGCTGCGCCTAACTGATTGGCAATCTGAGCTAAAAACTTAACTTCTGAACTTTCCCAACAGCGCGGCCCAGAATGTTCGTAGGCTACCAACAAACCCCAAAGTTCTTGTCCTACAAAAATCGGCGCTATCGCATATGCCTGCACCTGAAAATGCTCTAAAATAGTGAAGTTGCACTCCGAGTGACAAGCTTGATAGATATCGTCAACGACTAGAATCTCATTATTGAGATACCGGCCGCCTCGGTGTTCCTGCAAATAACTATTTTCCCAAACCGTATTGATATCTTCGCCTACCAATCTGATCCAACCGTCTTTCACAAACTCGGCAACATATTTTCCGCTCCAATCAGAATTAAAGCGATATACAGCAATTCTATCAACCTGCATAAACTGACAAACTTCTTGAGTTGCTGTCTTAAAAATTGCATTAATATCGAGAGATTCTCGAATCTTTACTACCACTTCAAATAGTATCCGCTGCTGTTCAGTAGCTTGCTGCAAATCAACAGCTTGCTGCTGAGTTTGAGCGAGCAAATCCGCTTGTTCTAGAGCGATACTTAACTGAGCAGAAACTTGAGTGAGAAACTGAATTTCGGAAGATTCCCAGTTGCGGGGAGCCGAACACTGATGCACGCATAGCAGCCCCCAAAGCTCGCTGCCTTTCATTACGGGTGCAACTAAAGTCGCTTTAATCTGAAATTGCTCCAATATTTTCCGAAAGCAATCTTGTAATTCGGCTTGTCTGATGTCTGCCAATGCGTGTACTCGCCCCTGAGAGTAAAGATTGGCGTAGTTTTCTCCAAAACAGCGATCGTTGACTCGGACTGCCATTGCCGATCTAAAATCTGGAAAAACATCTTCGGCAACGAATTCGCCGTCGTTAAATTCCGATGCGGGATCGAAACGGTAAACCCCAACGCGATCGGCATTTAAAGCCGCTCGCACTTCCTGGGACATCGTGGTAAAAATATCGTTCAAGTCGAGAGATTTCCGCATTTTAGCCACCACTTCAAACAGCACTCGCTGCTGTTGAGTTAACTGTTGCATTTGATCTGTACGTTTTTGAACTTTATTTTCTAGATTTGCGTTAAGTTCTTCTATTTCTTGGTACAGCTTGTATTGGTTAATTGCCTGAGAATAATGGCTACAAAAAGTTTGTAATAATTCTATTTCTTCAACAGTCCATTCGCGAGTTTGGGCTGTTTTTGACTCTTTCCACGCTTCAAAAGATATCCGAGATTGAGCGAGTCGCCCGTCGGTATCTAATTGTCCTGCCCAGAGAGTTTCGGTGTCAAATTCTTCTCTAAAAATGCTCAAGTAACCGAATATTTGCTGCCTGGTTCTGAGTGGTGCGATTAAAATGCTGCGGATTTTTGTCGATCGAAATGCAGGTTGCAGGCTTCTCAAACTGCTAATTTTGTACAAGTCGGGAATTGCCCAAACCTGTTGCTCGCTGGAGTTAAAATATTCGTGCCAGACGCTGTATAGCTCTATCTGCTGGTATTTGGCAGAAATAGGCATTCTCGGGCCTGAGCCACAAGTGTAGACTTTGAGTGCCTCTGTGGAATTGTCCGAGTAAGGTAGTAAACTCGCGAGATTGTTGCTGTGGAAAATGCAAAGCCTGCCGCCTGCTGCCTCTAGTGCAGCTACACATTCTGTCAAAGCTGCTTGCAGTTCGATCGCGGGCTGGGAGTGCAGGGCTGCTGCGACGCGGTTGACGGCAGCTTCACGCTCAGCTTTGGCCTTGGTTCGCCAGAGGATGGTTGATTGGGCGATCGCGACGGCGAGCTGATCTGCCACCATCTGAACGTCTTGCAGTTCCTCCTCTGCGACACTCCGGGACTGGGAGTGGTGAGATACCAACAACCCCCACAATTTTTGGTCGTGAAAAATTGGTACTACCAAGGAAGCTTTAACGCCGAGTGCAGACAAGTATTCAGCGTGGCAGGGGTCGATCGTCCTGTACAGCACTTCATCGGGCAGCATTTGACCGGAAACCTCGTCGCGGCGGGGACTTTGACCTAGCAACCCGGAATCGATATCGACGATCGATCGCACCTGTACTTGGGCGAACAGTTCGCGGGCTTGAGGGGGAATATCGTCTGCTGGAAAATGCAGCCCCAATAATGATGGCAAGCGGTTGCCGTTAATTGATTCAGCAATCACTTCACCGCTGCCATCGCTATGAAATTTATAGATTTTTACCCTGTCTGTTCCCAAAAACGATTGAAGTTCCGCTGCTGTGGCGCTGAGAATTTCTGGCAATTCTAGGGAGCGGCGAATGCGGTTGGCGATGCGATCGAGTAAATTTGCTCGATCGTCAATCACCTTGACATTTTGGATCTTTAATGAGTCCATTCTTAATCTTTTGCTTTCCCAGCAATAATAATAATTGGCTAAAAAGTTTTGTGGGTGTTATCAATTTTTGCAAGCACAGGCATTTAATAAAAGTAGATTAGTTTTGCACACCTAAGGATCTACCTTCAAACTGCAACTTCCTAGTGCAATTTTTAATTGTGTGTGGATTTAAACTTTTGTACCTTAATTAAATTTGACACTCTCAGCGCTAAAGCGATTGAGATTCTTAAGACATTGCGGCCTTAATATCCCTATTGCTAGGGTTCCCAAACTCAGCACGTTTGCTCGCAGAGCGTGCTGATATCTTTTGGGCGTTTAGGTGTTCAACACCAGGTTTCGCAGAGTCCCCACGTACCATTCTCAAAGCTCTATCTCTAATCGTTTTTGCAGCGCCAATATCCGCGTGTTCGTGATATCCACATTCCACACAGATGAACTTTTCGCCATCTCTGTTGGATTTATCGATATGACCGCAATTCCTGCATTCTTGGCTGGAGTGCTTAGGATTAACTTTGATTACAATTTTTCGTTGCTTTGCAGCCACATACTCAATCTTTAATCCCAAATCGCCCCAGCTTGCATCAGAGATAGCACGATTCAATCCCTTTTTTCTGGATTGCCCATTCTTCAGAAACCTCCCAGTTTTTTCATCACTTTTTACTTTACATCGACGCATCATACCAGAGATGTTCAAATCTTCTAAGGCGATTACATCAACGTTACGAGATACTATTAAATTCGCAGTTTTCCATTGATGTGCTTGACGCTTATCGCTAATCTTTTGATGGAATTTGCTAACTCTGATAGCTGCTTTTTTGCGATTTTTACTACCCTTAATTTTCCGACTAACCCGTCTCTGTCTAATTTTCAGAGTGCGTTTAGCCTTTTTATTCGTCGAAAACTTGGGATTTTTGATTTGGTATCCATCAGAAAGGTGAACCAGTTTCGTGATTCCTAAATCGCAACCTATTACTTTGGGGTGAGCGCCAACAGGAGTAGCACTGTATTCAGGTACAGATTTATCCTCTATTCTAATAGAAACATACCAGCCATTCTGGCGTTTTCTAACCACGCAAGCCTTGATGGTAAACCCATCGGGGATTGAGCGAGAGTTGTAAAACCGCATCCATCCCACTTTTGGTAGGTAAATTTTATTGCCCTTGATTTTTACTCCCATTACGAAAGTAAAAGATGTGAAGTTGCTGCGGTTTTTAAATTTAGGAAATCCCCTACCTTCAAAGAAGTTTTTGTAGGCAATGTCTAAGCGTTTAACATTCTGTTGTAAAACAGTTGAGTCAATTCCACTATACCAAGGTCTAGCCATTTTTAACTCAGGTAACGCTGTAATCTGAATGTCACCAGCACTTCGACGAGGATTTCTAGCTTTACCTTCTTTGTCAGACTTAGAGTCTTTCCAAGGATTTCCGGTTGCGCCACTTTTACTTACGAAGCAGGTCAATGGTGAAGCTTCGCCTTTCATTCTGATATCACAGTAATTGCCTTGAATAAACTGCTGATTATACTGACAAATTCTGTCATTTAAGCACCAATTATACTGGCTTCGTAGCATATCTATCCAAGCAGACATTTTTGATGATTGTGTTTGATTAGGGCGCAACTTATAAACATAGTTCGTCAACAATCTTTCTCACCTCCTTGCTTACATCTTAACGTCTTTCTCTGCTTTTAAATGTTACGAATTAAGAAAGATTCAAGGTGGTTGCAACCGCCCGTGCCGCTTACATCTCAGGTCTAAAGACTCAGAGTTTTCCGCTTGCTGAATGTTTTTTTATAAACTTTGTAGAGCAGGCCTGCAAGTTCTTGACCCCAACTTATCAAAATTGTCAAGTCTCAAGAATTGTGGAGTTATTAGAACATCAAGTTGAAAACCCCGTCCGGATCGGACGACTTTTTTCCATTGTCAAGTAAAATAAAAAATCCATTTTAACCTAATGAATATGGTATAACAACTAGATGGGACAAGATGTAAAAACCTACCCCCAAAATGAGTAAAACTCTACGCACAAAACATTTTTCAGGAGATATGACAGGAGCAGCTATGCTACTTTCGGCAGTCAGCGAAAAGAACCAAGTGCGATCGGGATATTTTGATACAAATGTCTGAAAAATCCTCGTGTCAGTATGCCGGGGAGTGTCAATAAAACAAAGGCTGTTCATCGATCGCAACATAACTTGTTCGAGATATTGGCTCAAAAAAAAGCTCCTGCCGTTAAGCAGGAGCCTTTTTCGATTAGACAATCAAATCAGCACAAAGGCGATGATTAGTCCAAATCAGGCATAGAAAGAACCGCTTCATTTTCGCGATTGATACCTTTTTCAAAGCCAGCGACAGCCGCGCGAGCGCGACCAGCGTGCCACAAGTGGCCGATCAAGAAGAAGAAACCCATCACAAAGTGGAAACAGGCCAACCAAGAACGGGGAGAAGTATAGTTAAAGGCGTTAACTTCAGTTGCCAAGCCGCCCACAGAGTTCAAAGAACCCAAAGGAGCGTGAGTCATGTACTCAGCAGCGCGGCGAGCTTGCCAAGGCTGAATATCATTCTTGATTTTGTTCAAGTCCAAACCGTTAGTACCGCGTAAGGGTTCCAACCAAGGGCCTTGGAAATCCCAGAAACGCATCGTTTCACCACCGAAAATGATTTCGCCAGTAGGAGAGCGCATCAGGTATTTACCCAGACCGGTAGGGCCTTGTGCAGAACCGACGTTAGCACCCAAGCGTTGGTCGCGGATCAGGAAGGTCAAAGCTTGTGCTTGAGAAGCTTCCGGGCCCGTCGGGCCGTAAAATTCGCTAGGGTAAGCAGTATTGTTGAACCAGACAAAGCAGCAAGCGATGAAGCCCATGAGGGACAAAGCGCCCAAGCTGTAGGACAGGTAAGCTTCGCCAGACCAGATTAAGGCGCGACGAGCCCAGCCGAAAGGCTTGGTCAAAATGTGCCAAACACCACCAGAGATACAAATCAGGCCGAGCCAGATGTGACCGCCGATGATGTCTTCCATGTTGTTAACGCTGAGCAGCCAGCCTTCGCCACCAAAAGGAGCGCGAACCAAGTAGCCAAAAATCACAGCGGGGTTGAGGGTTGGGTTCGTGATAATACGCACGTCGCCGCCGCCCGGAGCCCAAGTGTCATAGACACCGCCGAAGAACATGGCCTTAGCAACCAGCAGCAAGCAACCGCCACCCAATAAAATCAGGTGATAGCCGATGATGTTGGTCATCTGGTTCTTGTCTTTCCAGTCGTAGCCGAAGAAGTTCGAGTATTCTTCGAGAACTTCTGGGCCGCGAACAGCGTGATAAATGCCGCCCAAACCGAGAACAGCAGAGGAAATCAAGTGCAGAACGCCAACTACGAAGAAGGGGAAGATATCCGTGACTTCACCGCCGGGGCCGACGCCCCAACCCAAAGTAGCGACGTGGGGCATCAAGATTAAGCCCTGTTCGTACATGGGTTTTTCTGGGATAAAGTGAGCGACTTCAAACAAAGTCATTGCTCCGGCCCAGAACACGATCAAACCAGCGTGAGCGACGTGTGCGCCCAGCAGTTTGCCTGAGAGATTGATCAAACGAGCGTTGCCTGACCACCAAGCGAATCCGGAGGATTCTTGGTCGCGACCGCTTGCATAGGAATTAGAGAGCGTTACCACGCGGTAGAACCTCCAACGATGTTAGTTTTTGGATTTCGGTTTTTTTGTTCTCCGGGTGACCGCAGGAGCACTGCGTCCACCCGGTGAATAGGAATTTGGATTTCTAGTTTGAATTTAAAAAACATAAATTAAGCTGAAATCCAAATCCTGATTTTTTTAAAGTGCGTTACCGCGAGGCAGAACTTCTTCAGGGAAGATGAAGTTTTCGTGGGGTTGGTCGGTCGGAGCCATCCAAGCACGAATGCCTTCGTTAAGCAGAATGTTCTTAGTGTAGAACGTTTCAAACTCAGGATCTTCAGCAGCGCGCAATTCTTGTGATACGAAGTCATAAGCACGCAGGTTTAATGCTAAACCGACGATACCGATGGAGCTCATCCACAAGCCTGTGACGGGTACGAACAGCATGAAGAAGTGCAACCAACGTTTGTTGGAGAAAGCAATTCCGAAGATTTGCGACCAAAAACGGTTAGCTGTAACCATGGAATAGGTTTCTTCTGACTGAGTTGGGTTAAAAGCTGGGAAAGTGTTAGCACCTTCGCCATCTTCAAACAGGGTGTTTTCCACGGTGGCACCGTGGATAGCGCACAACAGCGCGCCGCCCAAGATGCCTGCAACGCCCATCATGTGGAAGGGGTTGAGCGTCCAGTTGTGGAAGCCTTGCAGGAATAGCAGGAAGCGGAAAATTGCTGCGACGCCGAAACTGGGGGCGAAGAACCAGCCTGATTGACCCAAGGGGTACAGCAGGAATACCGACACAAACACGGCGATGGGGCCGGTGAATGCGAGGGCGTTGTAGGGACGGATGCCGACTAAACGGGCGATTTCGATCTGACGCAGGCAGAAGCCGATCAGTGCGAAGGCGCCGTGGAGGGCGACAAATGCCCACAAACCACCGAGTTGGAACCAGCGGGTGAAGTCCCACTGTGCTTCGGGGCCCCACAGGAACAGCAGGGAGTGTCCGAGGCTGTTGGCTGGGGTGGATACTGCGACGGTGAGGAAGTTGGCTCCTTCGAGGTAGGAGCTTGCCAAACCGTGGGTGTACCAGGAGGTAACGAAGGTGGTGCCGGTTAACCAGCCACCGATTGCCATGTAAGCGCAGGGGAATAGCAGGATGCCAGACCAGCCTACGAAGACGAAGCGATCGCGCTTGAGCCAGTCGTCGAGTACATCAAAGATGCCTCTTTCGTTCTCGGCGCGTCCGACTGCGATTGTCATTTTGGTAAAATCCTTTTGCTTGTTAAAAGACCAAGGTTTCTAATTAAACTTAACATAACTATATATTATAAGTTCATTAATTTTCAACTAGAACAGCAGGAGTTGATACAGAATCGCGATCGCCCGGTCACGATCGCGCCAGCGGAGTGAGAGTGAGGTAGGCTAGTTGAATTAAAATTTTGGTTTAAGGCTGTTTAAATTTATGACTGCAAAAACAATGACCTCGATCGATTCTGTCCTGCGCTACGAGGTTTTGGGATCTCGTCGCTTCAGCAATTACTGGTGGGCAACGGTTGTCAGCATTGGAGGCACTGGTTTCTTGCTGTCGAGCATTTCCAGCTACTTACACAAGAACCTGCTGCCTTTTGCTGACCCGACTCAGCTTATTTTCATTCCCCAAGGCATCGCGATGGGTTTCTACGGTGTCTGCGCCCTGCTGTTGGGGCTTTACCTGTGGCTGACTGTTCTGTGGGATGTCGGCGGCGGATACAATGAGTTCGATCGCGCGTCAGGTAGCATTCGGATCTTCCGTTGGGGATTTCCCGGCAAAAACCGCAAACTTGATTTTACTTGCAAGACATCGGACGTGCAATCTGTGCGGGTCGATATTAAAGAAGGTCTCAGCCCCCGCCGCAGCATTTATCTTAAGCTCAAAGACCGCCGTCAGTTTCCCCTGACAAGAGTCGGACAGCCCATTTCTTTGTCTGATGTGGAAAATCAAGCTGCCGAATTGGCTCGATTTTTGCAAGTTCCCCTAGAAGGGCTGTAGAGATTTGGGATTTGGGATTTGGGATTTTCGATTTGATATTGGTAATGTTTTGTAGGTTGGACGGCGGGGCGCACAAAATCGATAAATCTAGAGTGCGCCCGGCCATGTACCCGATCTGAATGAAGTGAAAGTGAAAATACAAATGCAAATGCAAATCAAAATTCAGCGGTGGTTCTTCTCGCTTTTAATAATTGGCGCGCTGTTTGTCGGGGGATGCGGTAGTTCCCCTGCTGCAAACTCTACTCCGACACCAAATCCGGCGTCGGGTGAAAGCATTTCTTTGTCTCCGTCTCCGCCTCCGTCTCCTGCTGCTGTGGCGGCGAGTTCGCAATTTAGCAATTTGCCGCGCTTGCAAGGAAAAGCAACGGTAGTGATGACGGTTAAAGGTTCTCCGATTACGATCGAACTCGACGGCACAAATGCCCCAATTACTGCGGGCAATTTTGTCGATTTGGTTCAGAAAGGAGTCTACGACGGGCTGGTATTTCACCGAGTGGTGCGGGAACCTCAGCCTTTTGTAGTTCAGGGTGGCGACCCCCAGGGCAAAGACCCTAAATTCCCTGCGTCGCGGCTGGGAACTGGGGGTTTTATTGACCCGAAAACATCTACAGAACGCAGGATTCCTCTGGAAATTAAGGCTAAAGATGCCCCGAGTCCGACTTACAGCCAAACGCTAGAACAAGCTGGGATTGCTCAGAAACCCGTGTTGATGCACACTCGCGGGGCTGTGGCTATGGCTCGATCGCAAAGTCCTGATTCGGCTTCTTCTCAGTTTTACTTTACTTTGACCGATGTGCCGTTTTTGGACGGTAGCTATGCGGTTTTTGGCTACGTGAAGCAAGGGATGGATGTGATTGATAAGATTCAAGCGGGCGATCGGATTGAGAAGGCTACTGTCACCCAGGGTGTCGAAAATTTTAAGGCTGCTAGTTAGTCAGTTGACAGTTGACAGTTGACAGTTGACAGTTGACAGTTGACAGTTGACAGTTGACAGTTGACAGTTGACAGTTGACAGTTGACAGTTGGGAGCATCTCATTTTTGCAAAAAACATTTCTTTTTACAGTGCTGTCCCCGCTCGCTTGGTTTTATAAGCGAGCGGGGACAGCACTATTAAAAACAAAACTGAGATGTACCCTGACAGTTTGCCGTTGGGAGGAAAGCAGTAGTTATTGGTTATTGGTTATTGGTAACAAGCCAAAACTAATACCTGATAACTACGCATCAACAACCAACAAATAATATATTACGCATCAACAACCAACAAGTAATATATTACGAATAACTAATCACAACCAACGAATGACTACTAACGAATAACTACTGCCTTCTACCTGATACTTATGGATGTTGTCGTTACGGGAATTGGTCTTGTTTCAGCGTTGGGGAATCTGGAAAATAGCTGGAAAAGACTGTTGGCTGGAGATTCGGGAATTGAGCAACATCAACCTTTTTTAGAACTTGAACCGCAACTTTTGGCTTTGGTGGGTACAAAACCTGCTGATTTAATAAGTTTAATTTTGCCTGTTTTAGCAGATGCTTTGCAAGATGCTAATTTGACTTTGCCTTTACCTGATTGCGGAATTGCGATCGGTTCTAGTCGCGGCTTTCAGGCTAATTTGGAACAGTTGCTAAGAGAGGGGGAGAGGGGGAGAATTGCCCAATGCCCAATGCCCAATGCCCAATGCCCAATGCCCAATGCCCAATGCCCAATGCCCAATGCCCGATGCCCAATTCCCGATGCCCGATTCCCGATGCCCAATTCCCAATTCGTGGATTTTTTGCCTCATATGGGGGCGATCGCGGTGGCGAGGGCAATTGGCTCGATGGGGCCTGTGCTGGCGCCGATGGCTGCTTGTGCGACGGGCCTACAGTCGATCGCCCGCGCTGTTGATTTAATCCGCACCGGTGAGTGTCAGCGGGCGATCGCTGGTGCTGTAGAAGCGCCAATTACACCGCTGACTGTGGCTGGATTTAACCGGATGGGTGCTTTGGCAAACACCGGCTGTTATCCCTTTGACGAACATCGGGAAGGCTTGGTGCTCGGCGAAGGCGGGGCTTTATTTGTATTAGAATCAAGTGAGTTGGCAAGGCGCCGCAACGCTAAAATTTACGGTCTAATTTCCGGTTTTGGGTTGACAAATGATGCTTTTCATGCTAATTCGCCGGAGTTGGGCGGAAAAAGTGCGATCGCAGCCGTAACTCAATGTTTGAAACGTAGCAATTTAACGGCGGTTGATATAGATTTTATTCACGCTCACGGTACTGGCACTGATTTAAATGACCGACACGAAGCCCTGTTAATTCAGAAATTGTTTCGCCAAGGAGTTGCTGTTAGTTCGACTAAAGGGGCTACTGGTCATACTTTGGGAGCTTCGGGTGCTTTGGGCGTCGCTTTTTGTTTGATGGGTATTAAATACCAGATGTTGCCACCTTGTACTGGCATGAAAAAACCTGGGTTTGAGTTAGATTTTGTGAGGTTTGCCCGATCGACCTTTGTGAGAAATGCGGTTTGTTTGAGTTTTGGCTTTGGCGGGCAGAATGCTGGGATTGTGTTGTCGGGCGATCGTTAATTTTTGGTAATCGAAGGCGATCGGCATTGAAATTGCAGCATCTCTCTACAATTAAAATTTTGTGGGGCGTGTCAAGCTCGTGCGATCGCACTTCTTATTTAAATCTGAGATAAAATACCATATATATGTATTTTAGTCAATTAACTTAGAATGTTGGTGAGATTTCTGGTACCGCTGTGCTAGTCTGGCTCTCCATATCGAGGCTTACCCTTCCCTCAAAGCCAGGGATGCCAGAAAATAACAGCAAATTCCAGCAGTATTGTATTTTATTAACGCATCGATGCTTATAGCGCGAAGATAGAAGAAAGAAACAGTTTCAATTAAGCCTCAGGTATTTTCACATGGATCTGGCATCTCATCGATTTATGTCTTATTTTGAACCTCTTCAAGCTGCTCACCTGTGCCAAATAGCTGTATTGGAAAGTTTTGCTGAAGAAACAGTGGTTTTTGAAGAAGGAGAAACAGCGGATTTTTTATATCTAGTTTTAGAAGGTGAAGTCGAGTTTAGCAAGCAGATTGACAACAGTAAATATCAAACTATTGCTGTCGCTAAGCCCGACGATTTTTTTGGCGAACTCGGAGTTTTAGACGGAGAGCCTCGCAGTGCAAGAGCTGTGGCAGTTGCCGGCTCGACTTTGGCCAAAATAAGCCGCGAAGAATTGATAGCAAACCTCGAGTTTGCTAAAGGCAGTTCAGTAATGCAAATGTTTAGTTTCATTATTAAAAATTTGCGCGCTACCACCGATCAATATGTTAGCCAGTTTGTACACAAACAAAAAATGGTTTTGGTGGGTGAAATGGTGAGCACAATTATTCACGATTTCAAAAGTCCTTTTACGGGAATTAAACTCTCCAGCGAAATGCTCAAAGAAATGCACCCCGATGCTGAAACTCAGGAATGGTGCGAACTTATTCAATTGCAAGTTCAGCGAATGTTGGGCATGGCTGAGGAAGTATTAGAATTTTCGCGGGGTAACTCTGCATTAAATAAAAAACCAGTTAATCTCATCCAGACGTTGCAGCAGTTTGAAAAGTTGAACAGAGTTTATTTTGAGGCAGCAAAAGTAGACTTAGTGCTGCGAGTATCAGAAGTGATAGTGGAAGCTGACGAGAATAAGATTTTGCGAATTTTACAAAATTTAGTTGGGAATGCTGTTGAAGCTTTTGGCGGACGCGGGGGCCGAATAGAGATTATGCTGACACAAAGTGAGGATTGGGCAGAAATTAGCATTTATGATAACGGCCCTGGCATTCCTCAATCAATCAAGGATAAGTTATTTGAACCGTTTATAACCTATGGCAAGCGGACTGGTACTGGTTTGGGAACGGCGATTGCTAAGTCGATTGTTGATGCTCACAAAGGGGAAATTAGTTATGAGTCGGAAAACAAAAAAGGGACAACTTTTTACATCCGCTTGCCAAAAGTTATCCGTTAGCCTGTCGAGTTTAAGTAATGTTTATTTGTCACCACCGAATTCAATCAATCATTTATTCAATTTGAGATTATTCGACTTCCTTCGGCTTTCTTCGTCGGCTACGCTCAGGACAATACGCTCAGGACAAGTTTGAGATTGGATAGTTGCCCCAAAAGTGAATCTGGGAGCTTGAACTTTTGTCTAAAATGTTGGGAACATCTACGACTTAACTAGGTGCCACAGTACCAGTTTTTGGGCAGGTTACGATCGTGTGTATGCAGTGGCAGAATCAGCTATAATTGAATTAACGATCTGCTAAAAATCTGATGCCAGTTACTATTCAAACCTTACCCGCAGAAGTTATCGATTTAATTGCCGCAGGCGAAGTTATTGACTCGATCGCCGCTGCGGTACGAGAATTAGTAGAAAATTCTCTGGATGCTGGCGCAACTCGCATCGTTGTGTCTGTTTGGCCCGAACAATGGCGGGTGCAAGTTGCGGATAACGGTACAGGAATGGATCGGGAAAACTTGCAGCAGGCGGCTTCGCCTCACAGTACGAGCAAAATTACCACGGAAGCTGACCTTTACAAAATTGCTACTTTGGGATTTCGCGGTGAAGCTTTGCACAGTTTGGCTCAGTTAGGCTGTTTGGAGGTTTTGAGCAGGCCCAACGATTTGGGATTCGGAGATTATTGGGAAAATCGACAGTCTGGGGAAACCCCCCCCAGCCCCCCCTTGTTAAGGGGGGGAGTTGAGAAATCATCGTTTAACAAGGCGGGAGCTGAAAATGCTCGATCGGGCTGGCGGGTAGTTTACAACAACGCTGGGGAAGCTGTGGAGCTGGAAACAGTGGCAATTGCTCCGGGTACGGTGGTGACTGTGGCTAATTTGTTTGGCAATTGGCCCGTGCGCCGCACTTTTTTGTCGCCGGCACAGCAAATGCGATCGATCCAATCAATCATCGAGCAAATTGCAATTTGTCACCCCTACGTTAATTGGCAGTTGCGCCAAGGAAATGCGCCTTGTTTTTACGTAACTTCTGCCAGCACAGCGGAACAAATTTTACCTCAGTTTGTGCGGGGAATTCGCTTGAATGATTTGCAGTATTTAAAAGTAAGTTTGCCTTCAGTTCCTGAAAAGAATAAATCGCCAGATTATTTGGCAAACTCGGCTGTTTTATTGTCAAAAACACAGCCGAGTTACCAATGCCGAATGCCCGATACCCAATTCCCAATGCCCAATTCCCAGTCTTTGGAGTTAGTAATTGGTTTGCCCGATCGCTGTCACCGCAGGCGGCCGGATTGGGTTAAGGTGGCAGTAAATCGGCGGGTTGTGCGATCGCCCGAAATAGAGCAAACTATTCTCAGCGCCTTCGCCCGTACTTGTCCGCGCGATCGCTATCCCGTGTGTTTTGTTCACCTACAACTCTCCCCCTCTCAAATCGACTGGAACCGCCACCCGGCTAAAGTGGAAATTTATCTGCACGATCCGAGTTTTTGGCAAGCACAAGTTGGCGCTGCAATCGATCGGGCTTTGCACCTGAATGATGAGGTTTTAGCAGATCCTCCAATTCCCGATCGCGTGGGACAGTTGCTGAAAGCATCAGAACAAAAAAGTGCTTACAGTGTCGGGGCTTCAGCTCGAAAGAGCGATCGCGGTGAAGAACAGACAACAAATCCTAAAATAGGATTGATGGAACTGAGGGCGATCGCTCAAGTTCACAATACTTACATTGTTGCAGAACACTCTAGCGGAATGTGGTTAGTCGAACAGCACATCGCTCACGAACGCGTTTTGTACGAACGTATCTGCGCTGATTGGCAGCTAAAATCTCTAGAAAAACCAGTGATTCTCAGTCAATTATCTGCCCTGCAAATTGAGAATTTGTCCCGCTTGGGTTTGGAAGTAGAAAGTTTTGGCGAACAGTTATGGGCGGCGCGGGAACTACCGGATTTATTGGTCGATCGAGATGACTGTGCGGATGCACTTTTTGAACTCAGTAAAGTCGCAGATTTGCAAGCTGCTCAAGTTGCTACTGCTTGTCGCAGCGCTATTCGCAATGGTACTCCTCTCAATCTTTCCCAAATGCAAAATTTGTTAAATGAATGGCAGCAAACTCGCAATCCGCGCACTTGTCCTCACGGCCGCCCGATCTATTTTGCGTTGGAAGAATCGACTTTGGCTCGGATTTTTCGCCGCAGTTGGGTGCTTGGGAAAAGTCACGGGATTTGATGGTTAAAAGTTATGTTGTAAGGTCGGCGTTACATACAGAATTGTTTTTTTTGAACCGCAGAGGGCGCAGAGAACGCAGAGAGGAAGAGAAGAGAGAAGAAATGTTTCAGATTTTTTTTGTAGTGAGGATTTTAGTCCGCATCAGACAAGAAGAAAATAAGAGAAAATTTTTGATAATGGTTTGTAGTGAGGACTTTAGTCCGCAAAAAAAAGGACTGAAGTCCTCATTACAAAACTTTTTTAGATGACAATAATAGATTGTGCGTTGGGGCAGAAAAAATGAAATATGTTTCTATATTTTCGATTGTGTTGAATGTAATCTGTAAGATTTGCGTTACATACAGAATTGTTTTTTTTGAACCGCAGAGGGCGCAGAGAACGCAGAGAGGAAGAGAAGAGAGAAGAAATGTTTCAGATTTTTTTTGTAGTGAGGATTTTAGTCCGCATCAGACAAGAAG
>NZ_JAHREU010000011.1:92647-111165 GCF_020883145.1 Microcoleus sp. CAWBG27 | reverse complement strand
GTTTCTATATTTTCGATTGTGTTGAATGTAATCTGTAAGATTTGCGTTACATACAGAATTGTTTTTTTGAACCGCAGAGGGCGCAGAGAACGCAGAGAGGAAGAGAAGAGAGAAGAAATGTTTCAGAATTTGATTTGTAGTGAGGAATTCAAGTCGGCATCAGACTAGAATAAAATAAAGATTTTTTTTGGATAATCGTTTGTAGTGAGCATTTTGACCCGCAAAAAGAAGGACTGAAGTCCTCACTACAAACCTTTTTTAGATGACAATAATAGATTGTGCGTTGGGAAGGAAAAAATGAAAAATGTTTTTATATTTTCGATTGTGTTAAATGTAGTTTTGCTATCTATTATTTTGATTTACGCAGGGAAGCGGGGCTATTTGGGCAGAACTTTGGTAATGGCGAATGCAAATTATCTGGAATTGCCGACGGATACGCTGAGTTCTCAGTCTTGGTGGCAAGATGAGGTAAAGTATCAAGTTGCTGTGACTCGGAACGCGCATATCAAAACTTGTTTTTTGGGAGATTCGATCACTTCGATGCTGGGGAATAATCTGGGTGACAATTCTTTCAATTTTGCGATCGGCGGCATGAGTGCGATTTCTCAGTTGGAACAGCTTAAGTTTTTAACGGCTGTTCGAGTTAAGTGCGATCGCGCGATTGTTGCTCTAGGAACGAATGATGCTATTTACAAAACTATGGACGGACAATTTGTCCAAAATATGCGCCAAATAATTAGCACTGTTAAAAAAGATATGGGGGGCGAAACAGGTGATTTTGTTGCCAGCTTTTTATTCGACTGTTGAGGCCAGCCGCGATATTACTGTTGCTGCTCCGATTCCGAGAGTCGATAAGTTTAATCAGTTGCTCCGCCCGGTTGCTGCTGCTGAAAATTTATCAATTGATGAAGCTGGCTTGCAGCCGTTATTTGAAGGTAAAGCTTTGAAGGCTACTTTGACTTCGGATGGCGTTCACCTTAATGCTGATGGGAAAAAAATCTATCGTGAAGCTTTATTAAAAATAGTGGCTTTTTTAGATAAAAAGGATTAACAGGATGGTCATCGTTAAATTTCGTTAAATTCTATTGCAAAGCTATCTCGAATATCGCTGAACTTGGGTTCATCGCGCATACTGAAAGAATCCACCATACACCAATTCTTGCTTAAGGAAATCTGTAAAAATGGATGGCGATAAATGCCAAAAATCGGGTTGTACGGGAACGATCGAAGATGGCTATTGTGATGTCTGCGGCATGGCGGCCGTCAAAACCGCTGAACGGCTGCTCTCCTCCCCTCTCCCCACTGCATCGAACGCAAGCGTATCCAGAACTAACTCACCCACAGCCAGTACGCCGACGGGTTCATCCTCCCCAAGCAGCCGCAGTTCCCGGCGCACGGGTAGCACCTCTAGAAGCAGCCGCAAACAATTAGGTGCGGGATTGGTGTCGATTCCGGAACTTCCTTCCACTGAACCGGAAAAGGCGCTGCTTGCAGAAGCCGTCGTCCCGGAAAACAAACGCTTCTGTTCCAGTTGCAACAACGCTTTAAGTCGGGAAAGAGGGTTTTGTCCGAAGTGCGGCCATAAGTATTCCTTCGTTCCCAGCCTCAAACCGGGCGATCGCGTCATTAACCAGTACGAAGTCAAAGGTGCGATCGCCTATGGGGGACTCGGCTGGATCTATTTGGGATTTGATAGGAGTCTGTCGCGCTACGTCGTTCTTAAAGGGTTGCTCAACACGGAGGATGAAGCCAGCGCCGCCGTTGCTGTAGCCGAACGCCAATTCCTCGCCTCTGTCAAACACGCCAACATCGTTGGGATTTACAACTTCGTCAATCACCTCAACGAAGGCTTCATCATTATGGAGTACGTTGGAGGTCAGACGCTCAAGGAGATTCGCAAGACGCGCGGAGTGTTACCCGTTGCTGAAGCGATCGCCTACATTCACCGCATTCTCGGCGCTTTTGCCTACCTGCACGCTCAAGGTTTAGTTTATTGCGACTTCAAACCGGATAATGTCATGCTCGAAAGCAATGACGTGAAACTGATCGATATGGGTGGGGTGCGGCGCATTGACGACTTAGATGGGGACATTTACGGAACGGTGGGGTACAGCGCACCGGAAGCAGGAGAAGGGCCCACCATCGTCTCGGATTTATTCACGATCGCCCGCACCCTCGCCGTCTTGGTGACGAACATTTCGGGCTTCAGCAAACAACACCAGTACAAGTTACCCAGTCCGCAAGAAGAGCCCCTATTTGCCCACCAAGAATCCCTCTATCGCTTCTTGCTCAAAGCCACGGCGTACAACGCTGACGATCGCTTCCAGTCGGCGGAGGAAATGGCCGATCGATTGTTGGGCGTGTTGCGGGAAGTGGTGGCGCTGGAAACAAATACGCCGCATCCGGCTGCCAGTACCCTGTTTGGCTCGGATATGCTCGCGCTGACGGCATCTTCAGACTTGGAACCGATTGGCGCGGACTTCCGACAGTTGCCCGTACCGACGATGGATAGCAACGATCCAGCTTTTAACGCCGTATTGAATGCCCAAGCGATCGCCGATCCCATACAACGTCAGGTGAATTTGGAGCAGGTGGTGCAGCAGTATCCCAACTCTCGCGAAGCCTTACTCCGACTGGCTGACAGTGCGATCGAGATTCGCCGCTATCCAGCCGCCGAAACGGCACTAACGCAAGCCGAACAACTCGATGTTTGGGATTGGCGGGTGCGTTGGTATCGCGGTAGGTTGCTGCTGGCGCGGGGTCAGGCAAAACCGGCACAGGAACAGTTCGATCGCGTTTACTCGGAACTGCCGGGGGAACTGGCTCCCCAACTGGGATTGGCGCTGGCGGCGGAATTGGCAGGCGATCGCAAGCAGGCAATTAAGCTTTACGATCGCGTGTGTCGGACTGACCCCAGTTACGTTAGCGCGACGTTTGGCTTGGCCAGGTGTTTGAGTGCCACAGGCGATCGTCAGGCGGCGGTGGAGGCGTTGCGACGAGTGCCGCCAACCTCGAATTTGTCGGTGCGATCGCGGGTGGAAACGGCGCGGATGCTGATCGATCCAAAACATACCGCACCAGGAGCCAAGGAGTTGAGCCTAGCAGCCACGACGCTCGAAGCCTTAACGCTCGAAGGCATCGAGCGGCACCGCTTGACGAAACAGCTTTTAGAAACGGCCCTAGGATCGATCGCTTCAAAAGCGATTCAGCCATCGGCGATCGTCCTTTTGGGTCATCAACTGCAAGAAGTAGAGCTGAGAAAAGGGTTAGAAAAAGCCTTGCGCGCCATGGCACATTTATCCACGGGAGCGGAAAAGATTCGTTTGGTTGATGAGGCGAATCGCGTGCGTCCGAGAACATGGTTGTAGGAGAGGAAAGCGAATGGAATTCATATCAAATCCGTTAGCATCGTCCTGTATTAATCTCTCTCTTCTCTTCCTTTGCGTCCTTTGCGCCTTCGCGGTTAAATCATTCTGATGCAACCGGAAACGATATCACTCCTACAGAAACGAAGTCCGAGTTCAGAGGGACTCAGGAATTTTTAACCTGTGCAGGCAGGTTTTACTCCTGTAGTCGCGGTTTGAACCGCCATATTTTCTTGTTACTCATGCTTTTTTAAGACCCAAACTATGCAATGTCCCAACTGTGAAGCTGTAGTTCAAACAGACGATCGCTTTTGCGAAGAATGCGGTACGCCACTGGTCAATGCACCCGTCAATGTTACTGAAAATTCTACAAAACTATGCAATAAATGCGGCGCGGCACCAGAGGCGATCGATGCCGATGGATACTGTTCGGTTTGCGGGTTTAAGAATGAACGCCGGCAAGTCCGAGAAACCGATCGCATGGAAGTGAATCTTCAGCCTAATTTTGCGGGAGTGAGCGATCGGGGATTGAGACACGAACGCAATGAAGATTACTTGGCTTGTGCGGTAATAGAAAGCAGCAACACTTATATTGCGATCGCCTGCGATGGGGTGTCGAGTTCTCAGTTTCCCGAATTGGCATCAAAAGCAGCGGCAGAAGGTGCCAGAGATGCCGTTGTCACTGCTCTGCAACAACATCTCCCTCCAGAAACAGCTCTCCAACACGGAATCGCTGCCGCACTCAATGAAGTCTGTGTTATTCCTCATAGAAGTTTGAATCAAGATGCACCTTCGACGACGATTGTAGCCGCAGTCGTCCAAAATTCGATCGCGACAATTGCTTGGTTGGGAGATAGTCGCGCCTACTGGATCGATCGGGAAAATCCCCAACTGCTGACGCGAGATGATTCTTGGTTTAACGAAATAGTTACATCGGGACAAATGAGCGCAGCCGAAGCTAGCAAGTCCGATAAAGCTCATGCCATTACGCGCTGGCTGGGTGTGGATGCTAAAAATGATGCGATTCCTTCGATGGTGCAGTTTCCGATTCCCGGCTCTGGATATTTGTTACTTTGTACGGATGGATTGTGGAATTATGCACCCGACGCTCCACAACTCGCCGATCTTGTCAAGGGCAATGCTTCAGAAGATGCGATCGGCATGGGGCGCCATCTCGTAGAATTTGCTCGCTCTTGTGGCGGTCGAGATAACATTACTGTCACTCTGTTAATCGTTTGAGGATAATATTATATGAAGGAAGAAGGAAGTTCTGCTGCGGCAGCAGTGTACGGGATGTAAATAAGATATTGCAACGTTCTGCATTAACCTGTAGGGGCAGGTTCGCCAACCATATCTAATGAGTACCAACAATCTTAATAAACCTGCCCCCACCCAACGAGAGATTCACGATCGCCCTTTTTGATAAAATTGGGGAATGTGCGATCGCAATTCTATCGCTGAGTGACGACAAACCGGGTTTATACGAATAATGTCTGCTGAGTACGAAGCATATAAAAAGAAACCCGGTTTCTGAGATTGTGCGATCGAATTTCTGTCAACCTACACTCTAATCTCTTTTCTCAATCTGTAAATTAGCATCATTTTTACTGAAACAAAGCATCGATCGCATTTACTCAAAATTTACTCAACAACTCAAAAACTATGTCTACCCAATTCCAAGCCGAAGTCTTCCAAAATCCCTACCTGCATCAAGGTTCCAGAGAAGTCAATGCCATTATGACCGTCACCGTCCGTGGGGACGAAACCATCGGCATCGCACCTCAAACAGGAGGCAAACTCTTCGGGATTATCTGCGATATTTCCGGTTCGATGCAGGGCGCAAAAATCCACGCCGCCAAAAATGCGATGATTAAACTCGTGCAGTTAATTCCGGCGGATACCTCCTTTTTTATCGTGGTAGGTTCCACTCGCGCCCAGGTAATTTTTCCCACTTCCCCAGCCACAGCAGAAAACAAAGCCCGCGCCATTTCGCAAATTAAAGAAGTCCAAGCCAGTGGCGGTACATTAATTTCCCAATGGCTTGAAGCTGCACTAACGCAGTTCAAACAGATGCCCAATGCCGTCAGACAAGCCCTATTGCTTACCGACGGGCAGAACGATGATTCCGACCAAAAACGCCTGGAAAACGTGTTGCAAGCGTGCGAAGGTGTATTCCAGTGCGATTGTCGGGGGGTGGGAACCGACTGGCGCGTCAAGCAGCTTCAGTTCATTGCCAACAGGCTACTCGGAACCACCGATATCATCCCCAACGCGGTGCAAATAGAAGCGGATTTCCAAACCATTCTCGCCCAAGCAATGACTAAAACGGTGAGTGATGTCGCCTTGCGTTTGTGGACTCCCCAAGGGGCAAAGGTGCGATTCTGCAAGCAAGTTAGTCCCGAAATTGTCGATTTGACCGATCGCGCTCAATCTATTAAACCGCAAGTTTGCGACTATCAGACAGGGGCTTGGGGAACGGCTGAATCGCGCGATTACCACTTCTGCATTGAGGTTAATCCCGGAAATGTGGGAGATGAGATGCTGGCGGGACGGGCGAGTTTAATTTACACCGCTGATGGGGTGGAAACAAAAATTACCGAGGCGCGGATTCTAGCGGTGTGGACGGATGACGAACAGAAATCTACGAAAATCGATCGGCGAGTGGCACACTACACCGGGCAAGCTGAACTCGCGCAAACCATTCAGGAAGGACTCGAAGCCCGCGATAAAGGTGATGTAGAGGCGGCAACGGCTAAGCTGGGAAGGGCTGTCAAACTCGCCCATGACTCTGGTAATGAGGCGACGGCGAAACTGCTGCGCCAGGTGGTGGAGGTGGAAGATGCACCCACGGGAACAGTTCGTTTGAAGCGGAATGTGGCGAAGGAAGACGAAATGGCATTGGAAACTCGATCGACTAAAACGGCACGAATTTCGAGAAATTAGCCATCCCAAATCTATAGCAGTTAACAGTTGACAGTTGACAGTTGACAGTTGACAGTTACATAGTACGAGCATCTAACCGTTTCTGCTCAAGGGTATTAGGATCTATTTATGACATTATTTATGTCTCGATACGGTTCAGTTAAGATTGTCATTGCGAGGAACGAAGCAAACAAGAGTGTCTATTTTTCATTAGTTTTCCCTGTGAGAATCTCCGATCGCGATCGTATTGATTTATGTCCTAACCTATCTGGCGGTTGCTATACAATCCAAAATCTGCAATCCAAAATCCAAAATCCAAAATCGTATAAATAATTATGTCAGTCTATCAGTGTCCAAAAGGTCACGAATCGATCGAATCCGATTATTGTTCGGAATGCGGCGCGAAGATTAATGGAGGTGCTGCTGTCGAAGCCAAAAGTCCGCCCGTTCGAGTTGCCACAGCTACCATTAACTGTCCCGATTGCGCGACTCCCCACGAGGAAGATAGCGGCAACTTCTGCGAAATTTGTGGCTATAACTTCGTCACCGGTGCGAGTGGAGAAATTCCAATTCCCAAAGTGATCGCTTCGCAAATCGCCTCTTCTAACCCGGATGCGGGTACTATAAATGCGGGCGCAACCCGTGTTTCCGCGACATCTACCTCACCCACAGCTACAGGCACTCCCAAACTCCTCATCACAGTCGATCGCACTTTGGGCTGCGAAGGTAGCCCGGAACCGCCCGCGTTTGCACCCCTAACTTTCCCTCTGGAACAACCCAGTACCCTCATCGGACGCACTAGCGATGTCCGCGCCATTTATCCAGATCTCGCCCTCGATTTGGACGATGCCATTTCCCACCGCCACGCCGTCATTCACCGCCAACCAGATGGGGCATTAATCCTGCGCGATATCGGTTCTACCAACGGTACGTTTCTCAATGGAATTGAAGTTGTGCCGATGACAGATATTAGTTTGAAAAATCGGGATGAAATTACATTAGGACATTGGACAAAGCTGACTGTTAATGTTACTCAGTCTTAACTAGCAGGCAAATCGGTGATAGAGATAAACCGCCCCACCACTGACAAATTATATCATGTCCGATAGATTGCCAGAATAACAAAAACGGTTCGTAGTGCGGACTTAAGTCCGCATCTTTTGACCACTTACCAATTACAAAATCTATGAGCCAAATTACTAGCAATTCTCATTCAAGAAAAAAGCCCAGTTCGATCGCAAATTGGCAAACCAAATTCACCACCCCTCAGATTCACGGTTCGTAGTGCGGACTTAAGTCCGCATCTTTTGACCACTTACCAATTACAAAATCTATGAGCCAAATTACTAGCAATTCTCATTCAAGAAAAAAGCCCAGTTCGATCGCAAATTGGCAAACCAAATTCACCACCCCTCAGATTCACGGTTCGTAGTGCGGACTTAAGTCCGCATCTTTTGACCACTTACCAATTACAAAATCTATGAGCCAAATTACTAGCAATTCTCATTCAAGAAAAAAACCAAGTTCGATCGCAAATTGGCAAACCAAATTCACCACCCCTCAGATTCTGCGATGGGGATTGTACCTGGTGTGGGGAGTCAGCCTTTTAGCCTTGGGGACTGCCAATCAAGCAGTGAAAATGCAGCGCGATGCGATCGAAACCATCGGCAAAAATACCGCACCCAGCGTCTTAACTGCCCAGCGAATTAAAGATAGCCTCGCCGATTTGGATGCCAATGCTGCTAACGAATTGCTCGTCAAACCGGGCGAGAATCCTGAAGCAGTTAAAGAGTATCGGAAACGGCAAGAAAAACTGTCTAAACTCCTAGCTTTAGCGGCGGAGAACATTACGGAGGGGGATGCAGAACGCCAACAGATTCGCACGCTGATCCTATCGTTGGGGGACTACATGACGCAAATCGAACGGGCGCGATTGGCGAATGAACGGGGCGATTCGCGATCGCTTTTGGAGGCGTATCGCAAAGCAGCAAACATTTTGGACTCGATTTTACTGCCTGCTGCCGAACAATTGCAGAAGGTTAACTTAGAGAGTCTGGATCGAGCTTATATCTCACAAAAAGCTCGATCGGCTAACCTCTTGTTTCTCGCAGTTATTGGCAACCTCTTGCCACTTGTCGTATTGGGACTATTACAACTGTTTCTCTACCACCGGATGCG
Source organism: Microcoleus sp. CAWBG27 (assembly GCF_020883145.1). Taxonomy (NCBI): domain Bacteria; kingdom Bacillati; phylum Cyanobacteriota; class Cyanophyceae; order Oscillatoriales; family Microcoleaceae; genus Microcoleus; species Microcoleus sp. CAWBG27. The sequence goes on along the minus strand of NZ_JAHREU010000011.1, from coordinate 102,700 downwards.
CCGCAATCTCAATCCCTATTTGCTGGGAGCTACCCTATGTGCGATCGTCTTTTTCTTTTATATCACCAATGCACTAAATGCGGCTTCCTATCATCTGAAAGTCGCCAAGGAGGATGCCTTCAACTCGCTTTTACCGTTGCGACAGGCTCGCGCTATTGCCTACAGTGCCAATGCCGATGAAAGCCGCTATTTACTCGATCGAGAATTGGCGCCTCAACACGAACGCAACTTTGTTGAGAAAATGGCAAAAATTGTCGTCATCCCCGGCAATTTAAATTTTGAATCCCTAGCTAAAGAATTCAAGCAATCCAACGTCAAGGATGTCGCGGGCTTTAGTGGATTATTCGCCGAAGAATTTGCCAATATTACCTTTAGTGGAGAGCGAGACGCGGCGGTGGAAATGTTATCGGCATTTGGGGTTTATGTTAACATAGACAAACAGATTCGATCGCTGGCAAATAGCGGCAAAAAAGCTGAAGCGATCGCACTGTGTACGGGCAACGATCGGGGGCAATCTAATTGGGCGTTCCAGCAATTCCTTAAGCAACACCAGGATGTCACCGAAATTAATTTTACAGCGTTTACGACTAATCTCGATCGAGGGTTCCAAAGTGTGGGGTACGTGCCAGATAAATCTAAGCAATCAAGTGATGATATTTTGCAGGGGGCTATGCTCGATCGAGCGTTTAAAAATACGTACCAAGTTGAGATATTCAGTCTGGGGTTAATTAGTGCGATCGCTATTTTAACGTTTTTGGGACTCAATTTGCGTTTGAAGGAATATTCTTGATATTCCAGCGAGTTGGTTATCGAAAATCATGCACCAATGTCAATTGAATGCAGTGCGATCGCTCGCCAAAGAGCTCGCGATTATTGTAGATATTGTAGGGTGCGTCAGCCATTAGCCTAATTTTTAGATCTACCGTGTACACACAACTTGCCAAAACCTGGCTGTGTCTGACACAACCCTTAGTCGGCAAGGTTTTTAGACAATCGAGATCGTTATCAATAGTTTTAAATTATTGATAATGGGTGACGGGAAATCAAGGATTAAAAAAATAAATTTCCGTTTTTTTTGGGTCAATTGATTTCCAACTCGACTTGTGTGTACACCGTAGAATTTTTAGATGGGGAGCCAAGAGAAGTGGCTGACGCACCCTACTACGACATATCAGACTGTCAAAATAAATGTTTTTTGCAAACATGAAATTCTTCCTATTGATAATGGTGCAAGATGTCAGTTATATCAAGTCCGGTCGATTACCATAACAAAAACCGTTCGTAGTGTGGACTTTAGTCCGCAACATACTGCGGACTAAAGTCCACACTACGAACCTAACTTATTGCGGTCAATCGATCGTATACGATATTATATCGACTTAAAAGAACGATTCAATACCTTTTCATACTCACTGACAAGCTGGATTGCTTGCTCTAAAGGAGTGGGTCGAGTATATAATAAGTCCTTAGCTTGTTGGGCAATTTGACTCAAATATTCGTTTTCTGCCATCCCTTTGGCTAATGCTTTAGCTTGCAGTGCCTGGAGTCGTCCTCGCAATTCTTGACGCATTTCTAGGGCAGTTTGATTGTCTGTACAAGCTTGCTGTTGAGCGGATAAATATTCTTGCGTTCTGATATGCCAATTATGTAAACCAATCTTAACAGGTTGCAATATGCCTTCTTTAAATTTAATTTCTAGCCGAGCAAGCCACTGATTTAAAGCTTCAATTTGTTCATTTGTTAAAGGCTGCGATCGTGTTGCAGTTTCTGTTATTTTTTCCTGATACTCTGCAAAAATAGTTTGATGTTGCTGATTTAAATGAATTAAGTTTTGCAGAAGTTGATGCGCTTGAAATAATTCTTGTTTAACCGATGCTTTTTCCCGAGCGATTTCTTCTAAATACTGTCTCGCTCGAATGATAATTGGTTCAATTTCTCGCTCGAACTCATCGCTGACACCTAAAGGATCGCAGATAATGCGATCGCCAAAATCGAGCAACTTTTGCTGGGCAACTGCTAGTTCATTACTCGTCCGAACACCGAGAGAGTCAGCTAAAGCTTGGATCGATCGCATTTCAGTTTGGGATCGCGTCAGTTGTGCTGCTAAATGCGATTGTGCCGTCTCCACTGCGACAACCACATCCTTCGCGACTTGAAAAGCAGCAGTCATCACTTCCAGTAATTTCGCAGGTGCAATTGCATTTTGGGTTTGGGCTGCACTTAGCAAGTCTCGCTGTGCTAGAGGAATTTGTTGTTCGCCAAGTTGAATCGAATTTCCCGTTAAAAGATATTCAATTTCACGCAGTTGAGATTCTGCACTGGAACTCAAAAACTTAGGAACTTGCTTGCGGAGTATCACAGCGCGATCGATCGTTTTCACTAACAAATCAAAATTCTGAAAGAGGTCATTCATCGCACTGAGTGCGGGAACAACCTTTGCTTTTGTTTTGCCAGTCAACTCAACGTCAGACGGCATTGCAGTCAGTTGTTGATAAGTTGGCAATCCATGCAAGTCAATCAGATTTTGACTGATGCGATCGAGATTCTGTTTCCACTGGGCTAGCAGGCGATCGATTTGTTCTACATTCACGGTTACAATTTCGATTATCTATATTTGTGCAGTAGATTACCATTTTATCAATTTAAACTCTAAATTAAAGTATTGTCTCTATCTAAATGAGTCCAGATGTATTCCCGAAGCTGAATTTCAGGGTAAAATAGGAGTCTCTGCCATCTTCGATCGAACTCGCATTCGGGTGCATCTGGGTTTTGTCAAAAGCATTTTTTCTTTGAGTGCGAGCTGTCGCGAACTTGCGTATTGTACAATATGCGAGTTCTTAAGCTCCCACTATAATAATGTAAAACTGAGATGCTCCAGATCGAACTCGCATTCTGCCATTCATAGGTTATTCGCGGGATGCCTAAGCTGTTGCGGCATTTAAATTGTATCTTTCGATGACTGTGGAGAATTCTATGTTCCTCTGCCCTTCTCCCTCGCTCCCTCTCAATCAGGATATACAATTTAAATAGGCGAGAGGCAATCTCGCACGATGTTTATTAAAAAATTAATCAATCATAAATATGAATTTGACGATCGCCAGACAACTCTTTTATCAAGAAATTAATCAGCCAGACGCTGCGATCGATCTGGCGAAAGCTGCGCTGTACATGGCTTTGGAAGAATACCCAAATTTTGAGCCTCTGGATTATCTCAGCGCGCTTGACACGATCGCCGATCGAGTGCGTTTGCGCCTCCCGCCACAGAATTATCCACTGCGGATCATTCAAACTATTAACCGCTATTTGTATGACGATTTGGAATTCTCAGGCAATAATGCTGATTATTACGACCCCCGCAATAGCTTTTTGAATCAAGTGATCGATCGCCGCACTGGTATTCCCATCTCTTTATCTTTGGTTTATTTGGAGGTTGCTAAGCGGATTGATTTTCCGATGGTGGGGATTGGGATGCCGGGACATTTTTTGATTAGGCCGAATTTTGAGGATGCTGGGATTTTTGTGGATGCCTTTAATGGCGGTGAGATACTATTTCCTGAAGATTGTCAAGGGAGACTTAGTCAAATTTACGGTCAACCTATGGAGTTGCAGCCGGCTTTTCTCGCGCCAGTAAGTCCGCGGCAGTTATTGGGGCGAATGCTGGGAAATCTGAAGGCGATTTACTTCCAACAGGGTGACGCTATGAGGTTTCTGGCGGCGATCGATCGGCTTTTGCTGCTGTTTCCTGATGCACTGGGGGAAAGGCGCGATCGCGGAATTCTCTATTATCAACTGGGGCGCTTGGCCGAGGCGCGGCACGATTTGGAATTATACCTGACAAATGCTCCGAATGCTGAGGATGCTGCTAGAATTCGCCTATTGCTCGAAAGGCTCGACCAAAACTAAACTTAAATTTGCGATCGCTAGTCAAGCTTGCAGCTATTGGCTCGCACAATATCACAGGTGAAACCGACAATCTATATACTCGCGGGGCGATCGCCAAATCTCGCTTTTATAAGTTTTGCAAAGGTATATAAAATTGTCAAAAGTCGGAGTATAACATATAAAATGTCAATTAACACCTATCTTTTGATAGGTTCAATTTGACAGACATGACTGTAAAATGACTAGGTCATTTACCCGAAAAAATAGGTTTAAAGCCCCAAGCCCGATCGGGAGAAATTAAAAACAGATGATTAATTACTCCAATCCTCGGACTTCCAGGTAGAGAGAGGTCGCTGTCAAGCAGTCAACTGTCAAGCAGTCAACTGAATGAAGGAACACCTGAGTCCACTTTCCCGACTGATACCTGGGCATTCGATCGAACGAAAAAGTATTTTGACGTAAAGAGGCATAAACTCATGAACTTTAAGTTTCAACAAGGTTATCTCAACGGAATGCAACCGCAGTCAGCCCATTTAGCCAAAAGAATCTCAAAGTCTTTATCATTAGGTTTGGCGCTTTTGGTGGGAACAAGTACAGTATTGCTGAGCAGTGGCAAAGCCTTTGCATTAGACAAAGTTACTGTAAAATACGGTGCTGTTGACGTAACTTTACCCATGAGCGATTTGCAAAGCTTTGCACAAACCGGCAAACCATCATCTCAATTGCAAAGCGTTTTGAGTCTTGCGAAACAAACTCCCGAATCGGTGCGCGAAATATTAACGCGAGAAGTGGCTTTAGATCCCCAAATAGTCTCGCGGCTGGCAAATACTTATTTTGGGGAAATTGTTTTCAAACAATTGGGCGAAGTTGCTTATACCCCGGCTACAAAGGCACAAAGCGCGCCGGCACTGCGCGATGCTTTAGTCGCAGCTTCCAAAGATGGCAAAATATCGCTGATGGAAGTGATGCAAAATTACACTCCTCCTGCGTTAGAAGTTGATGGCAATCAAGCGATGGCTATCTACCAGCGAGTGATTAAAGATGTCCAAGATTTGCAAGCTATGTATCAGAATTCCCCGGGTTTGCAAAGTACGGCTGGTCAAGCAAGACAAATGATTTGTCAGCCCAACTCATCATCGGGGGCTGGGAAGTAAATCATTTTGCTCTGGATTGGGAATTAGTAATTGGTAATTGGGGATTGCGGATTTTGCTTCACCCATTCCCAATTACCGATTACCAATTATCAATTACCGATGTCCGATGCCCGATGCCCGATGCCCGATGCCCTAGCCAATTTGTTGAGATAATTGCTCGGCTACCCGTTTGAGCCGGCGCAGTTGGCTTTTCATATCTTTTTGCGTCCAAGGGGCTGCAAAGCGATTGAATCCAAATCTAATTAAAGGATTGGGAATTTGAAATTCAAAGCGGTTAATCAAGAGAGTCCCTTGGATTTGGGGCTGGCATTCCCAGCGATCGCATCCTTTGAAATATCCGTCGAACCCCCATACAATTAAACCGGGTTGTCGCTCCAACACAACACTCTCTAAAGTGGGTTGCAAAACGGGAATTTTTATGATAAATAAACTGCGACTTCCTACAGCAGTATCCCATTCGCCCTCGGGATCGCAACGCAGCAGCGGATTGAGCCATTTGTGCATTAAAGTGCGATCGACTATACAACGCTCCACCAACGTAGCAGCAGCGCGAATTTCAATGGATTGCTCGAAAACTTGACGAATAGACATGGAAACCTGCAACAAGGAGGGTATTGTAAGACTTTGCTTACTAAGAGAGTTATTTACTTAGTTATAACGTCAATTTTTGCATAAAGTAAAACATTGACACACTCCTAAATACAGTGTATCATCGGGAAATAACAGTATATATACCAAATTATGCAGTTAGTTGAAAAGCACGTCATCAAACCAAGTTATAGGTTTTATCGAGAAGCCGATCGACTTTCATGGCTGTACAAAAATCTTTACAACTGCGCTAACTACATTTACTGTCAAAACTTTTTCGCTAACGAACAAACAAACCATTGGGCTGCCGATCGCGCGTTCAAAACCACTTCAGATTACAAAGCACTTCCGGCAAAGGTAGCAAAAAGCACCCTCGGTTTACTCCTCAAAGCATGGACTAGATATCATGTAGCGGTGCGAAACTATCGGGAAGACCCAACTAAATTTAAAGCAGCACCCAAAATCCCTGATTATCAAGATTCAAAAGAGCGAAAAAGAGCAGGCTGGCGCTATGTAGTTGTATTGGATTCTCAAGCTGCCTGCAAAAAAGTCTTAAAAAAAGTATACGCTCATCCCTCTGGGACTAATATTTGGTTGGCATCAAAAGTTACCTGGATTCTAGAAATCAGGATTGTTCTTAAGGTTGGTTGTTATATTGTCGAGGTCGTTCATAAAAAGTTAGAACAGCCTTTACAAGTTAATCATAGAGTAGCTGCCATAGATTTAGAATTAAACAATCTGGCAACATTAATCTACAATATTGCTGGGTTAGTACCGAAAATCTACGACGGACGGGCACTCAAGTCAACTAACCAATACTGCAATCGGGTTTCATCAACATTGAAATCGTTGCTGCCCGCCACCCAAAAAAACAGTAAAAAAGTCGCCAATTTGTGGCACAAGCGTAACTGCAAAGTGGATTATTACCTCCACATAACGAGTTCCGCAATTATTAAAGAACTCGTCAATCATCAAATTGGCTTGCTGGTTATAGGCGGGAACCAGGATTTGAAAGATGGGATTAATCCTGGCAAGGTTAACCCTCAAAAATTTGCCTGCATTCCGCATCGCCGGCTCGTGCAAATGTTGCAGTACAAAGGACAAATTGCTGAAATTCAAGTTCTGTTAGTAGGGGAGAGTTACACATCTAAGTGTTCTGCCTTGGATTTGGAACCAATTCAACAAAAATCTGAGTACATTGGCTGTAGAGTAAAAAGGGGATTGTTCAGAACCCAAAGCGGACAACTCATAAATGCCGCTGTCAGCGGTTCTTTGAATGAAGATTGGCCCAAAAGCAGTCGGAGATGGATCGATCCCAAATTCGATCGAGGGTTTTGTAGTTAACCCAGTACGCTTTTAAGCGTACAAACATTAAATTTAGGCGAGGTCTAGATTTGGTGGAACTATTCTTAAAGTTTCGTCTTCTCCTGTCAAAATCTGACGTTAACCTGAGAAAAAAATGAATGAAACTTGGCAAGAAATAACTCAACCGATATCGGGGCCAATAGTGGCTTTGTCCGATCGCCTTTTGGCACAGGCCCAGGTAGCCCCGAATCCGCTCTCAGAAGCGGAGCGGGGATTAAACAATCTATTTGCGGGCAAAGACATTGAAAATCTCGTCTGGGCGATCGGGATCCTGCTAATTGGCTTGATCGTATCAGCCCTCGTCTCATCGCTAGTCGGCGGATTGCTCAAGAAAACGACGATCGACAACCGACTGGCTGCTTGGATTACCGGGCGCCCGGAAGGAGAAGGATCTCCGCAAGTGGAAAAAATTATTTCCGCAGCGGTATTCTGGATCATTTTTATCTTTTTCCTAGTTGCCTTTTTCAACCGGCTGAATCTCACGGCTGTCTCGCAACCGCTGAATACTTTTCTCAACCAAATTGCTGGTGCTTTGCCGAAGTTAGCCAAAGCCCTGATTTTCTTGGGGATTGCTTGGGTGGTGGCGACAGTTGCCAAATTGGCTCTATCGCGGGCGATGCGGACTTTTGGCGTAGACGAGCGCTTGAACCAGCAAGTGGGTACTGCACCCACCGAGACTCCTTTGCTACTGAGCGATACTCTGGCGAATGCGCTGTATTGGTTCATTTTTCTGCTGTTTTTGCCGTTGGTTCTCGAATCGCTGGATTTACAGCAGGCTCTGCTGCCGGTGAATAATTTGCTGAACCAAATTTTGGCGGCAATTCCGAAGATTCTGGAAGCTGTGCTGATTGGGTTTGTGGGCTGGCTGCTGGCTCAAGTGGTGCAGCGGATTGTCACGAATCTGCTGGCTGCTGCTGGCGCGGACAGTTTGGGCGCTCGCTTTGGCATTTCCCGGAGCTCCGGCGGACAATCGCTGTCGTGGATTATCGGCACAATTGTCTATGTGTTGATTTTGATTCCTACGGCGATCGCAGCTTTGAACGCTTTGGACATCCAGGCGATTTCCTTGCCGGCGATCGCGATGCTCAATACGATTCTGGGCGCGCTTCCCAACATTTTTACAGCAGCGATAATTCTCGCGGTTGCTTACATTTTGGGGCGCTGGATCGGCGATTTGGTGACGAATATCTTGACGGGAATTGGCTTTAACAATGTCTTTTCTTGGTTGGGAATGCAGCCGAAACAGCCGCTGCAACTACCGTCGTCGAGTTCGACGGATCCCGACGCAACCGTACTTCAGGAACCGGATGTTCCCGCACGCACGCCTTCGCAATTGCTCGGCATTGTGGTGCAGGTAGGCATCATGCTGTTTGCTGTGGTGGCGGCTACCGACGTGCTGAAGATTCCAGCGCTGACTGCGATTGTTAGCGGTATTGTGCTGGTTGCTGGTAGGGTGCTGTCTGGTTTGGTGGTATTTGCGATCGGCTTGTATTTGGCGAATCTGGCGTTTAGTTTGATTGCTAGCTCTGGAACTCGCCAAGCGCGGCTTTTGGGCCAAACGGCTCGAATCGCGGTGATTGCTTTTGTTGGAGCCTTGGCGCTGCAACAGATGGGCATTGGCAGCGATATTGTGAATTTGGCTTTCGGGCTGTTGCTCGGGGCGATCGCCGTTGGGATTGCTCTAGCTTTTGGTTTGGGCGGGCGCGAGATTGCGGCCGACGAACTTCGCGGATGGCTGGCGGCTTTTAAACAAGATAAAACGCCGCGTTTGTAATTCTCCACCCAGAACCCCGACTTCGGATGCGAAGTCGGGGTTTTCAGCGTCTATTGCTCGATCGGCAAAGTATTTTTATTAAATAATTAAATTTCTAGCCTGCTAAAATCGAATTAGCGAGAACAGAGGAGGCTTCAACTGTGACAGTTTTAACTTCTATCGAACAATCAGAAATAGAATATCCCAGCAGCGACGGAGAACCGATGGCGGAAAGTGACATCACGCGCGATTACATGACTTACAGCGTGGAAGCTCTGAAATTTTATTTTGAAACGCGATCGGATGTTTATGTATCCGCAAATTCTTTCGTCTATTACGAACAAGGCAACAAATCAGCAGTAGTTGCCCCTGATGTCTATGTAGTAGTTGGAGTCAGGAAACGCCAAAGAGATACTTATCAAATCTGGAAAGAAGCAGGGATCGCCCCGCAGTTTGTTTTAGAAATAACATCAGAAACAACTCAAGATGTAGACCAACAAACTAAACCAGAAATCTATCAAAGTTTGGGAGTCAAGGAATACTTTCAGTACGATCCGTCTGGGGATTATTTGAATCCGATCTTGCAAGGATTGCGTTTAGTTAACAACCAGTACCAGCCGATTTTGGCACACGAAATTGCTTTTGATACGCTGTGGTTGTATAGCGAAGTATTGGGACTAGAATTGCACATAGTCTCTGGAGAATTAAGGTTTAGAAATCCTCAAACAGGAGAGTTTCTCAAAACTTACCAGCAATCGGAACAAGAACGGCGGGCCGAACATTCTGCACGGCTGGCCGAACATTCTGCACGGCTGGCCGAACATTCTGCACGGCTGGCGGCGGAATCCGCTTTGCGATCGCTCGTTTCTGGACTGTTAAATTCTGGAATGGATTTAGAGCAAGTTGCACAAATGATGAATTTACAAATATCGGAAGTTGAGCGATTAATAGGAAAAAATCAATGAGATTTCCGTAGGACTACGATAGATATATTGTTTGTAGTGCGGACTTCAGTCCGCATATTCAGAGGACTGAAGTCCTCACTACGAACCAAATTACAGTGTTTGTAGTGCGGACTTCAGTCCGCATATTCAGAGGACTGAAGTCCTCACTACGAACCAAATTACAGTGTTTGTAGTGCGGACTTCAGTCCGCATATTCAGAGGACTGAAGTCCTCACTACAAACCAAATTACAGTGTTTGTAGTGCGGACTTCAGTCCGCATATTCAGAGGACTGAAGTCCTCACTACAAACCAAATTACAGTGTTTGTAGTGCGGACTTCAGTCCGCATATTCAGAGGACTGAAGTC
>NZ_JAHREU010000011.1:87560-92547 GCF_020883145.1 Microcoleus sp. CAWBG27 | reverse complement strand
CTCACTACAAACCAAATTACAGTGTTTGTAGTGCGGACTTCAGTCCGCATATTCAGAGGACTAAAGTCCTCACTACAAACCAAATTACAGTGTTTGTAGTGCGGACTTCAGTCCGCATATTCAGAGGACTGAAGTCCTCACTACGAACCAAATTACAATCTCGGATCTACAGGTTCGCTCTCCATTGCTAATACTCCGAAAACGCACTCGTGAACTTGCCTCAACGGAGCACCCGCAACAAATCTATCCAACGATTCTACACCCAAAGCAAACTCTCGCAAAGCTAAAGAACGCTTCCCGGAAAGCCCGCGCGATCGCAATTTTTCCAAATGTTCCGGCAAAGAATATTCCAAGCCGTAAATAATTCGCAAATACTCTTTACCGCGACATTTGATCGCAGGCTGTACCAATCCTTTGCTATTATTAACAATAAATTCCATCGGTTTCACCACCATCCCTTCGCCCCCGGCATCAGTCATTTTTTCCCACCATTGAATCCCTGCCAATTGACTGTCAAGATCGGCAATTCTAACTACTTTGTATTCAGTAGCTAACAGCAATTCTAGGTCAAAATTACAGATTTCTGCTATCTGTTCCATGTGCCAGCAGTGATTCTGATCGGTGTGAACGTTTCCCTCGGTTGCCAAGATGTGGAAAGGCGCTAATTTGAGGTCGGAGATGGATTTCACGGGCCAGCAGTAGCGTTGGTAGGCACTGACATAGCGATCGGCTAAATCGGCTCGTTCCCGGTAGCTAGCCAGCAAAGAATCAACCTCAACTCCCCGCTGTTTCGCCTGTTCTAGCTGCTGGATCGCCTCTGCAAACCCGTGACGGGATGCGGTTCCCACGGCAGCATATTGTTCTTGCAATAAACCTTGAGCTTTGGCAGACCAAGGCATTAATTCGCAGTCCAAACACACCCAATCAGTTTTAAATTTTTCCCAAAAATTGCTAGCAGAAAGAGCGCGATTTACCCGCGTTAAAAACTCTGTTTCTAAGGTAGAATTATCGAAGAAATGGCGACCAGTACGGGTGTAGCAAATGCCAATGCTGTTGTTAAAAATCCCAAAGCGCCGTTTAGCCGCCGATTCATCGCGACAAACAATGACAACTGCACGGGAACCCATGTGCTTTTCTTCGCAGACAACTGTCGAGACGCCTTGCTGTTGGTAGTAGTTAAAGGCTTCGGCTGGATGTTCTAAAAGCCCGGGTTCTTTGGAGGTAGCAGCGGGAGACATGGTGGGCGGTAAGTAAATCAGCCATTTGGGATTGGCGGCAAATCTGCTCATTACTTCCAGGGCTGCGATCGCATTTTCTTCTCGAATTGCAATGTTACGTTGCAGCCTTGTTGAGATCGTGCGCTTTCCGAGCACGTCGGAAATATCCAGCACGTCATCAAACTGCTGTTGGGCGGTGAGATTTATTGCGGGAAAACTGTTAAGCGGAGTTGCAATGGATGGAAATGCGATCGGTTTGGCTGGTTCGCAGTAAATCATCGCAGCAGGAACGCTGACAAATTCTCTTTCAGGATACCGCAAAGCTGTTAGTTTGCCGCCGAAAACGCAGCCTGTGTCAATATCAACAGTATTGTTCAACCATTCTGTTTCGGGAATCGGGGTGTGTCCGTAAACAACTGCTGCTTGACCTCGATATTCGGCGGCCCAATTGTAGCGGACTGGTAAGCCGAATTCATCGATTTCGCCTGTGGTTTCTCCGTACAATGCGAAATCTCGAACGCGGGCGGATGCGCGTCCCTGAAGTTCTGCTTTCATTCCGGCGTGGGCGACGACTAATTTGCCGCCGTCGAGGACGTAATGACCGATTAAACTATCTAGAAATTGGCTAATTTCGCTAACTGCTGATTCGCGCAATTCATCCGGTAAAGCTGCAATTTCTGCTAAGGTTTGTTCGAGTCCGTGGTTGATTTTGACATTTTTGCCGCTGAGTTTTCGCAATAACTTGATGTCGTGATTTCCGGGGACGCACAAAGCGGTTGATGCTGCTACCATGTTGCGGACGAGTTTGAGAGTGTCGAGAATGCGCGGGCCTCGATCGACCAAATCGCCCAAAAACACTGCTTTACGGCCTTCTGGATGGGCGTAGGTGGGATAATCCCAAAAGCCAGATGCGCTGGATGGTTCGACAATTTGATAGCCCAACTGTTGCAGCAATTGTGACAATTCGCCGCAGCATCCGTGAACGTCGCCGATGATGTCAAAGGGGCCTGTGTCGTGTTTGCGGTTGTTCCACAGCGGTTGTCTCTCGATTTGGGCTGCTGCGATGTCTTCTGGGGAACGGAGGATGTGAACGTAGCGGAAGCCTTCGCGATCGAGATTTCGGAGCGATCGTCTTAAATTTTGAACGTGGCGGCGAATTACATGATTCCCAAAATTGCGGTTTGGACGCTGCTGATTGCGATCGGCACACAATTTTTCGGGCAAATCTAGCACAATTGCTACTAAAAAGCAATGATATTTTCGGGCTAATTCTAACAGCGGTTTGCGACTTTCCGGCTGCACATTCGTAGCATCAATCACAGTTAATTTACCCGCCGCCAGACGTTTAGCAGCAATTAAATGCAGCACTTCAAAAGCATCAGCGGTGGCCGCTTGATTGTTTTCGTCGTCGGAAACCAGGCCGCGGCAGTGATCGGATGAAATGATTTCTGTCGGTTGGAAATGCTGGCGCGCAAAGGTGGATTTGCCGGAACCGGATGCACCGATGAGCAGGACTAAAGATAGTTCGGGAATTGTAATTTTCATGGTTTAATAATTGTGATTTATCTCGTTTTTGGTTGCATCAAGATTATTTAACCGCAGAGAGCGCAGAGAACACAGAGAGAGAATAGAGATAAATAATTTCAATTAAGATTCGATTTCTACTGCTTCACTAATACTAATTTACTCTAATAAAGATTTAGGAATGCGAATTATAGCGGATCTAGCGAAAGATTCGCGGACGTTGTTGGGCTTGGGCCCTCTTGGTTTAAGTGGTTATATAACCTGTCAGTTATACCTCATCTTTTTGAGAAAGGCTATACTTGAGAGCGATCGACTTTAATTATCTGGGTTTGGATAGATTTGTTCATAGCTGAAGCCTGCATTTTTCCAAGTTTAACTACATTGTAAGCACAAAAAATGTAGTAGTTATTCTGTCAAAGCGAATACTGCCATTTGTGTAGGCGAACCAACTGCTACATCTTCGGTTCCAATAGATCGCAACTCTACCCGATATCCAAACCGTTGGCCAACTTGATTCGCCCAAGTCTGAAACTGATTTCTAGTCCACTCAAAACGGTGATCGCGGTGGCGAAATTTACCCGCCGGCAAGTTTTCAAACCGAACATTGTACTCAACGTTGGGAGTTGTGACGATCGCAAATTTCGGCCGCACAAACTCAAACAACACCCGTTCAAAAGCAGCCAACCGTTCTAAATCGAGATGTTCGATCACCTCAATCACCGCTGCTGCGTCAAAATCCGTCAAGCGACTGTCTCGATAAATCAGGGAACTTTGGATCAATTGTAAGCGAGATTGCTGTGCGGGAGAAAGGCGATCGACCTGCAATCGTTCCTTGGCGATTTCCAACGCCCGAAAAGACACATCGACTCCAGTAATTTGGGCGATCGCACTTTCGGCTAAAAGCAATCGCAGCAGCTTTCCCTCACCGCAGCCCAAATCTACCACTCGCTGAGCACCGCTGGCTTTTAAAACAGTCATCACAGCTTCTAAACGCTGTTCGTTGAGGCTAATTCGCTGTTCTAAAACTTCCTCTTCTTGCTGGTGAGAAACTTCGAGTTTCTCCGGATCGAGATTATCTTCTTCTGCTAATTGTGCCACAGCAAGGCGAGTCAAACGGCGCTGGCGTTTCAAATAGCGATCGGCAATTTGTTCGCGGGCGGGATGCGAGTTCAACCAACCTTCGCCGTGACGCAATAACTTCTCAATTTCATCATCGCCCACCCAATAATGTTTATCGTCATCTAAGACAGGAATTAGTACATAAAGATGGCTCAACAAATCCGCCAACCGAACTGTATTTTGCAGTTCCACAGCAAAGTAAGGACTCGCACCCCACTCGGGAAATTGTTCGTCAAGAATCAGCGGTTTTGCTGCGACTTGATAGCCCAGCGGCTCAAACATTTGGCGGAGGAACTTCTCGCCCCCGCGACAGGGCAAAACCGACAGCTTAACTGTCAGCGGAATGGCAGTTTCTGCGAGTTCTGGGCGGTCTTTGCAGCGACCGGATAGGGCGGTACCGAAGACCTGGGCGAGGGCGACAGACAGAAAGGATGAGGCTGCGTAGGGGCGATCGTTGACGTATTGTTCCAAAGGGCGATCGCCCGATTTCGACTTACCGCGCACCAAACCAACCGGATCGACATCTAACAGCAAAGCCGCCGTGCACTTGTCTGCATTTGCTTCAGGATAAAAGACGCTGGCTTGTCCGAAAGTCATGGGGAAGCATTGAAGGCGATCGGGATGTTTGTGCAGCAAATAGCCTAAATCCGTAGCAGGGACGCGAGTTGTCGAAATGGTTAATAACATCGATATCTACATTCCAAATAAAGTTTACCCAAAGGTTCGTAGTGAGGACTTCAGTCCTTCTTCCTGAGGACTAAACTACTCACCAATAAAGGTTCGTAGTGAGGACTTCAGTCCTTCTTCCTGAGGACTAAAGTCAAGGTTCGTAGTGAGGACTTCAGTCCTTCTTCCTGAGGACTAAAGTCAAGGTTCGTAGTGAGGACTTCAGTCCTTCTTCCTGAGGACTAAAGTCAAGGTTCGTAGTGAGGACTTCAGTCCTTCTTCCTGAGGACTAAAATCCTCACAACCAAATTTTGCGATAAATTTAGTCTTGTGATGGATGCGGACTAAAGTCCTCACTACGAACCAAATTTGGATGCGGACTAAAGTCCTCACTACGAACCAAATTTGGATGCGGACTAAAGTCCTCACTACGAACCAAATTTGGATGCGGACTAAAGTCC